>DUWJ01000010.1 GCA_012842765.1 Bacillota bacterium
AGCTCATCAAATCCGTCTTGCGTTCTTATGCGGATATAGAGGTTCTCGTTATCCACTCCAACACGCAGAGACGAGAAGATATTCTCGCCTTCACCCCAACTGAACACAGCAGCATCGTCTTTGGGATAAAACGACGACTTCTCCCATTCGCCCCAATCGATGAACCCGTCCATCACGGGTTCATGCATGAGCCCGGTAATCCGCTCTTCCGGGACTGCAGCACGCTTCGGGATTATGGGCATGTAAAGATAGTTTGGAACCTCAAGGCCGATGTAGGAGTAGATGTTTTGTAAGTGGATCCTGAAGAGCTCGTCGAAGGCTTCATCATTGCCCGAATCCTGATCATCACCGTACCACCAGAACCAGTCAGAGCCCTCAGCCGCGTAGAGCTCCTCCCATGCCCGTTCAAGGGCGGTCATCATCTCATCATCAGCCGAATCGGCGTGTTCTGCTGTGAAGCCGGCAAGAGCCGTCCGGGCCTTCGACAGATAATCCCATGCACGATTCTCTTCCACCTCGCCTATCCATGTCTCAAGGTCGTCAGATATCCATGAGCCAGTATGCAACATGGGAATTCTCTCTGTTGCGGGATGCGCGGCAAGATATTCCTCAACTGTGACTGCCTTGAAATCCGGATCATCATTCAAAGCTCCGTATAGCGTGTGCAGGAACTCCTTGCCGTCGTTTTCATAGTATTCCCAGCAATTCTCGCCATCGAGGGCGATCGTGACTACATGCGGGCCGGGAGTTGAGGCAAGGCTCCTCTTTACGCTTCGCAGATAGTCCGTGAGATCGCTAGCGGCTGCGCGACCGCTCATCCCTGAATATGAGAATCCTATCTTGTCGGAAAGAACGATGTCTCTGAAGAGTATCGTGACTTCTTTGCCGTTTTGCTCGACGATGTAAGGCTTATAGAGGACATCAGGCCGGACGATCCTGCCTGCCCCGTCCCGCAAACCTATTCCTAGGGATTGCGCGAGCACGCCTTCACTCGAAACCATCCACTGGAAACCCGCCTCGTGCACGATGCCGACTATGTCCTGCCCAACTGCCTGTTCCGACGGCCAGAGTCCGCGTGGAGCCACAGCAAAGTGATCTTTGTAGAAATCGACGGCCTTCGAAAGCTGCGCCTCGACATCTTCAGGGTAAGCGAACGGTTCACTCGGCAGCTCCAGCTTGGGGCTAGCGACCCGAGCAAGGTCGACATCATAGATCAACGGCATTATCGGATGGTAGAATGGAGTGGTGGTAACCTCGATCTGTCCTGCGTTCTGCATCTCCCGATAAATCGGAATGACGTTGCGAATTATCTCGTTATGCTTGTCGAGAACAACTCGCTTATCCTCTTCGGTGAAGCCTCGGCCCTTTCTGACCAACGCCTCGATACTCGGATCTTCATCAATGAAGTCAGGGTCGAGCCAGGCCAAGTTGAACCAGACCTGCAGGTCGCGAAAGTCCTGTTCGTCGTAGGCCGCTATAGCCGCGGCAATGGATTCATCGGTCACTCCCTGTCCCCGCTTGTTCAGGAGTTGCCAATATCGGGGGTACTTTTTGATGATGTTGTCCCAGTTGGCATCGAAAAACCTTCTCAGAATGAAGTCTTTGTCATCATCGGTCAATTCCGATGCAGGTTTGAGAGAAAGCAGGAGCTGCACGTCTTGAGCCCCGTCCGCGTACTCATCTAGTTGAAGGATGAGTGACGGCACCAGGTTGAAGGTGACATGAACGTTGGGATAATCCTCTAGTATCGATGCCATGTCGTAGTAGTCTTTTACTGCATGCATGCGCACCCAAGGCATCATATACATACCGGTTGCAGTGTTTTTGTAGAATGGCTGGTGGTTATGCCATATCAACGCAACGTAGAGGGGTTCGCCTGAGCCCACTGACGCTGGCGCCAGCCATAAGGCCATTGCCACCAGCGTGCAGACTGTGAGAACGCCATATAGTTTTCTCATCCCCATCTCTCCTTTTAATACCGGATTCTGTGCACCGCCATTTCCGACCTCCGCACTTGGCGCGAAAGCCCATATGTGCCACTACATGCTAGGTTTCTATATCGATCTGGCAAATCCTTTGTCGGTACCGATGCTGTAACGTCCAAAGACGCGACGAAATGGGCAACCGCCTTTCGCAATCCGGGACGTAAGCCTTCACAGGAATTACAGCTTTGCCCTCAACTTCTCGGCAAACCGTTCCTTCATGGCTTAGGAACCTAACTTTTTGCTGCAAAACGGTGGAACATTGCTACAGATGAATCCCCTGTTTGAGCAAGTATGCTGCCTCTTGGCAAAAGCTTACGGAAGCCTTGATGATGGGCATACCATTTAGGAAGAGCATAAAGCCCTTGCCAAAGCGATGACTAAAGAGGTTATCCCTAAAGATTAGGGAGCTCCTGTACCGGCTCTGTGAAAACGTAACAGCCGTCAGAAACTCCCTGCAATGCGCATGATCACACGATGCGAACCTGACTAGAAATGCAGTCGCTCCATCTTCCCCGCCCCAACTTCTCCTGAGCCTTGAGAGCACGTGAAATCGATCAAAACCTTCAGGCTTCCCCGGGTGCATGCTCTTTCAAACGCTGCCTCCATCTGATGAGCCGGGTAGA
>DUWJ01000402.1 GCA_012842765.1 Bacillota bacterium
GGAGATTTCTACGGGGAAGCGCCGATCACTATCCCCATTGCAGGCACGGTGTACCCCCCTCGCCTCGTCCTAAACTACGTTGACGGGGCAACTGCCACCAAACGCTTCACCACTTCTAGCCGCCTGCCATAGCAAGGTCTCAGTCTCTGAACACAGCAGGCACCTGGCACTCCACTCGACAACAGCTATCCCAATACACAGAATCGTCAATCCCTTTCCCAACATGGATCGGCCCCGTAGAGCCCTGAATGTCGACTCCAGGCGTGGGCGGTTAACCTATGCATTTTTTCACTATCAAACAGGACTGTTCTCGGCAGCGACAAGCGGGCCAATGCAAACGAAAAAGCGCCGCCAGGCAAACCCTGATGGCGCTGTAATTTTGTATGGTAGCGGCGACTGGACTCGAACCAGTGACACTGCGGGTATGAACCGCATGCTCTGACCACCTGAGCTACGCCGCCATATCTAAATTCCTGCGAACATGATTTTATCATCCCCAGGTGGGGTTGTCAACGGCGACCTCGGGAATGCAAATGATCGAACTAGCGCTGGCGCGGGATGTATAGTCGCAACAAACACCTTAGCTATCTGCGCATGACGCTCTCGGCAAGCCCGACCCCCTAGTTCCATCGTTCAGCGCACCCTTTATTATCCACCCAAAATAGTCCTCAAAACCCCTTGACATCCTTCCAACGGCATCATATTATAGTGTCACTGTATTAGTCTACTAGTACACTATGACAGTATGACAGCGCCATGAAGCGCTTCGGAAAGGAGGGATCTGATTGGGGATCAGCTTCGACGAATCTATACCTATCTACACGCAGATAATGAAGAGCGTGCTCTGGGATGTGGCCACAGGCGCCCTGCTTCCCGGCGACAAGCTACTGTCGGTGCGCGACTTCGCCAAACAGGCCAAGACCAATCCGAACACGGTTCAACGCGCATATGCAGAGCTCGAGAGGATGGGAGTGGTGGAAACTCAAAGAGGTCAAGGAACTTTCGTCTCCGCGAGCCCGGAAATAGCGAGGGAGGTCAGATCAGAGATGACCGCTGCAGCAGTGGAGTCTTTCGTTGAAGAGATGAGACGGTTGCTCTACTCCGACAGCGACATAATCTCGCTCGTCTCACAGCAACTGGTCAAAACCGGAACCAATAGCTCCAACGGAGCTGCTCAAAACGGTCCAAGCACTACAAATAACCATGATGGGGGTGTTCAGTGATGCCCGCTATTGAGCTGACTGATGTACACAAAAGATATTACCGTTCCCACGCCCTGCGAGGCGTAAACCTCAGCGTGGACCGGGGAAAGATCGTAGGCCTTTTGGGCCCCAACGGATCCGGCAAGTCTACATTGCTGAGGATATGCGCCGGGCTTGCAAGCCCGACCTCGGGAAAAGTGCAAGTACACGGGCAAGACATTTCCATTGCAACGAAGGCAATAACCGCATACATCCCGGATATAGACAGCTTCTACTCGTGGATGACGGTGAGGCAGGCAATTGCCTTTGAAAGTTCTATGTTCGACGACTTCGTCCTCGCAGACGCCATGGACCTTGTACGAGAGCTGAAACTGGATCCCGACAACAAGATCTCGTCGCTCTCGAAGGGACAGCGCGGCAGGTTGAAACTGGTCCTTGCAATGTCTCGCCGCGCAGAGCTGGTGCTAATGGACGAACCACTCTCAGGCATCGACCCGCCTTCGCGCACCGTGATACTCGAGACTATAGCTGACAGGTATCGCGCAGGCGAGCAGACGATAATCATGTCCACCCACGAAGTTCTTGAATCGGAAAAGCTCTTCGAAGACGTGATCTTCCTCTCTGAAGGACGAATTGTCTTGACGGGCGAAGCCGACCGGCTAAGAGCCGAACGGGGCAAATCCTTAAATGAAATCTTCGCGGAGGTGTGTTGAAGTGAAGCGTTGGTGGTCACTTGTGGGAAAGGAATGGCGCGGCTCCTGGACCGTCATTTTGCTGGCCTTGGCAGCTACCATCGGATTCGATACGTGGCTTGCGATCAAGGCGCCCGTATGGTCGGCAAGAATCAACGGAGAGCTCGCCTTCGGGCTGTCATTCATACCCTTTGTGGGAATAGGCATAGCCGCCCTGGTAGTCGGATACTACACAATGCGCAATGAGTGGAGGGACCGAACCTCTTTGCAGCTCCTATCGTACCCAGTGAGCGGCACCGGAATTCTCTGGGCCAAGTTGCTCGTGGCCGTTCTCGGCCTAGGACTCATAACCGTCGTTGCAACAGTTGGAACATGGTTTGTGACCCAACGGTCCTCAATACCATACTCCACTATCATGTCAGCAACAGAGGATATCCTGCGTTTGAAGGCGTGGGAGAGAACCCTCGACATCATATGGATGGTGGTATGTTCGATCCTTGGCACTGCGTTCATCGTTGCGGTGGGACTCTTCTCCTTCACGATAGGAACCATAGTGCCACGCATCTCAGGTTTGATCGCTGTGATCGTCTACGGCCTCACATGGTATTTGACCTTTGCGTTCGCACCGCACGCGATGTACGCTTTCTCCTTCGTGCCCAACCCGGGGCTGATTGTATACACGGGGCTAGGACCGATGGCGGCTCGCAAAGTCATACCGTTGCTTCCGTTCTGGCCGACTATCATGGGCACCGTAATTCTCATCTTGATCGCCGGCAAGATCCTTGAGTTGGAAGTCGACGCCTGATCGACAAATAGAGCTTCATAAATAGGAGGGACATAATAGATGATTTCTCGGCGAGGGATAGTTATAATCGTTCTTATCGGGCTGGCTGTAGTAGCGAGCTCCACCCACCCATGGGTGTCAGGAAGCAACCTGCTTGCAGATAAGTATTCATCCATGTTCGACCCTTACATCAATACGGATACAGGCATCATTGCAAAAGCACAGTTTGAGGAGGCTTTCAGCGCCGCCGGCATCAAGTGTGTGGCTATACAGGTACCCGTAGGCGACATTACAGTCATCAAGACAGGCGGCAACAACATCACTATAGACGGCGAACGGATCGCCTACGGCGAGACATTGGAAAAAGCAGAGACGAAGCTGTCACTTGTGCCGCTCGAAGCCCGGACTCGCGATGATGTTCTCGAGATAATCAGCCTGGTTGACACATCAGCTACAACGGGCTCGTCCAGCAGAATCAACATGGTAATTCAGGTTCCAGCAGGGATAGACGTTAGGTCCACGCTCTCTGCGGGCGAGATCACCCTGAATGGGATCGATGGGGCTATCTACGCCAAAGTAGATACGGGCAAGGTGAACACCGATTCCACCAGAGGCGATTTGGATATCGAGGTCTCCGTTGGCGCGATAGACGTGCGTGACGCAGTCGTTGCAAACAAGTTGAGCCTGATTACGTCAATGGGGCCCATAGACTTCCTTGGAACTCTCGGAAAGTACAATTACATTGAGAGCTCTGCCGGTCCCATCACGATCAGTGTTCCTAGGTCTACGTGTGTGCGGATAGACGCAGCAATTTCCGCTGGACAGATAAATAGCTCGCTGCCGATTACAGGTCTGAACTCCGACAATCAGAAGTCGTCTGCCACCGGAATTCTCGGCAACGGCACGCCGACAGGAGAACTCAAAGTCCGCGCATCCATGGGCGAGATCAGCATTTCGGAGCTATGAGCCTGCATTGCGGCTCTAGTCAATTGCCAATGGCCAAAGATCGGACACTGGCATTTGGGCACAGAAGATGAGCAGACTGAGCGCACAGGAAAGATCAAGCAGACCCTAAGCTCGTCTGCTCACTTCAGATATCACCGCAGGCTGCGCCCGTGCAAACCGGGACCATGTGTCGCCTTCGATACCCACCGTCTTTTTGCCCACATCCACGTCATCATCTCAGAGCATGCTTCCATGGAGCCATATGTCGGCCCAATCTTCCATCATGAGGGCGGTTCGCTCGTTCGTCTCAATGGGAGGTGACTAAAATCTAGCCAGGTTCGTTCTTCTCCCGGCAGCACTTGGCCATCGCCGCACACTTCTTGTCCTAGCCTCAAACGGCATGCGGCGTTTGCGCTACTGTTGGCTATCCGGCGTAAGGGCTCAGCTGCTCCTAGGAGCGCTCGAACGCTTTTGGAGACATGCCTGAGCAATAACAAGCAGCATCTTGTCCAGATCAATTGGCCCAGTTTTGAACCGCAGGTAGCACAGACTTCGGAATCGCACAAAACTTGTCAAGACCTACTCAGCCGTCAATACCGCACGCTCCGCACTCCGGGTCAGCCGCAACCTTTACCTCATCAAACCTCATCTCGAGTCCATCCCAGAGCAACAACCGCCCTACCAGCAGGTCTCCCGCTCCCGTAATCAGTTTCAACACTTCAGTAGCCTCAATGCTGCCTATCACCGCGGGGACTGTAGCCAGCACCCCAACGCGAGACGGGTCAAATGGGCCGAGCTTCTCAAGGCCATTACCTCGATCATCCTTCGCCTGCGCACCGGCCAGCTGACCAACGCTCTCCTCCTCGGACCTTCCATGATGCGCTCCGTCATCATGTCTTATCGCACTGCAGGCATCGTCGTCCCCGACCCAACATTGAGCCCCCTCTTCCACCACCGCGCCGCCAAACACACATCTGTAACAAGGCCCTCCGCAGCCCGGAACGTACGTCATGGCCTCCCCGGTCCAGCCCAGCACCGCCCCGTGAACGAGGGGCTTCCCCGCCGCCACGCACGCATCGTTTAGCACCAATCGTGCCCCGGTAGAATCTAAGGCATCCACCACTATGTCATACCGCCCTACCAAATCCCCCGCGTTATCGACATCGAGCGCCACAGCCCACTTCTCAACCTGCACCTCCGAGTTTAGAGCCAGGATCCTTCGCTCAGCAGAATCAACCTTAAGCCTCCCGATGTCGCAGGTGGTGTGGGCTATCTGCCTCTGCAGATTCGATAGCTCCACCACGTCGGGGTCAACGAGGCCGATTACGCCCACCCCCGCTGCGGCCAGGTACAGAGCAATAGGAGAACCCAGGCCGCCAACGCCCACAATCAAGACTCTGGCAGCTCGGATTCTCCCCTGACCAACTTCGCCCACTCTGGCAAGGCGTATCTGCCTGCTGTACCGCTGGCGCTCAGCACTGCTCAGCGCGGGCACTACTTACCCTCCCGCTCTGCAATCCATTGGGCCATCGTATCGAGCACTTTGTCCTTTTCCGGCTCGTTCATGATCTCATGATAAAGCCCGTCCCAGACTATCAACTTCTTATCGGTAGTCTCAGGCACATTTTCGTAGAACTTGATGGTAGCCTCTGTGGAACAGATCGGGTCATCTCCCCCAGGCATGAAAAGGCACGGAGTGACGATCGATTTCGCCAAGCTCTGCACATTCTTCATGGCCTTGTCGAACTCCACATAAAACTTGGTTGTGATCTTGGGGTAGCGAATTGGATCCTTCTTGTAGGCTTCCACTACATTCGAGTCATGAGAAAGCCCCTCTGCCGCTATCCCTGTGTCAACAGCCATCTTCGGGAAAAGCCACGACATGAACGTGCCGAACCCCTTCTTTATCGGCGATACCCTCATTCGCAAAGCCAAACATGGCGAAGTCACTATCAAACCGTTTATCGTCTTCGGACGTCTGGCTGCATAGCCTAAGGCAATCAACCCGCCCATCGAATGCCCCACCAAGAAGCATTTCTTTCCGGGATTGCGGCCCTTGGCTCTACGGATCACAAACCAAAGATCATCATAGAATTGTGAGAATTTGTTGACATGTCCCCGCACGCCTTCTGACTTGCCCTGCCCCCGGTGGTCATAGGCGTAAACAACATATCCTTTTTGGGCAAAGAACTTTGCAACATGCTCATACCTGCCTGAATGGTCTGCAAGCCCGTGTGCTATGACAATTGTGGAACGCGCCTTCAGAGCAGGTTCGCCCTCCAAACTCACGCCCTTCCACACCCGGCAAAAGAGTTCGACACCGTCTTGGGCCTTTAGCTTCTCTTCGGAATAGATGACTTCCGGCATATGAAATCCCTCCCGCGGCGGCGGTCAGTGTTGCCTAGGGCATGGCGGAGCTATGTCAACCAACGCCTCAAGACACTGTTAATTTCCGCCCAATTCTTAAAAACCCCGGCCCCCCGCGGCTACGGATAGAGGATTACCTTGCCGCACTGGCCGGACATCATGAGCTCCATTCCTTCATCCAGATCATCCCATAGCGACATCTTGTGGGTTATCACCGGCGTGATATCGAGGCCCGCCTTAAGCAGCGACCTTGCCTGGAACCAAGTCTCAAACATCCTGCGCCCATTTATGCCCTGAACAGTGGCGCTTTTGAATATGATCGCATTGGCCAGGTCCAACTTGATCGGCTCAGAAGGGATTCCCAGAAGTGATGCGAATCCCGCCTTTCGAAGGGCATCAAACCCCTGAACAATAGCGCTGGGGCTTCCCGACATCTCCAGCAGCACGTCGGCGCCTACCCCTCCGGTGGCCTCGCGCACAGCAGCTACGGGATCCTCCCGCTTCGGGTTGATCGCAAGATCTGCCCCAAGTTTGCAAGCCAAGTCAAGTCTGTAATCAGACACATCGGTTACGTACACCTCAGTAGCTCCGGCGGCTTTGGCGACACTGATAGCGCACAAGCCGATTGGGCCCATTCCTGTTATAAGGACTGTTTTCCCCACAAGATCAGTGGCAAGTGTCGTATGGACTGCGTTGCCAAATGGGTCCTGAATCGCCGCTACCTCGTCCGATATATCGATATCCCATATCCAGCAATTGAACTCCGGAACAACAACATACTCTGCAAAACATCC
>DUWJ01000011.1 GCA_012842765.1 Bacillota bacterium
AGCAGGCCTCGGCTTGCGATAGTCATAGATGACCTTGGATCGGGAGTTGCTGCTACAGATGAGCTTTTGAGTATAGATGTGCCGCTTACTGTGGCCGTCATTCCACAGGGAAAATATGCTGCGAAGGAGGCCAAGGCCGCTTCCGAACGAGGCTTTGCAGTCCTACTACACCAGCCTATGGAGCCATTGGACCCGTCAAAGCGCCCGGGCAAGGGCGGGATACTGATGGGTATGGATGAGAAGGAGATACGGAGCGTCATATCGTCCAATTTAGCTTTGGTGCCCAATGCTATTGGAGTCAATAACCACATGGGTTCGCGTGTCACTGAAGACCCGGAAAGTGTCAGGATTATACTCGATGAGGTTTTTGCTCATGGCTTGTTCTTTTTCGACAGCCGGACGAGCTCGAACTCGGTGGTTCCGCGGGTGGCTCGGGAGATGGGGCTTCCGCTCCTTGAAAACTCTAGGTTTTTAGATCACATAGATACCGAGGAGTATGTTATCGAATCCATAAGGATAGTAGCGAGGTTGGCAATGGAGCGAGGTTCCGCTGCCGCAATAGGCCATGTGCGTCCTGCCACAGTACGTGCAATACAGAAGATGCTTCCCGAGTTGGATGCTGCCGGGGTTGAACTAGTGACTCTCGATAAGCTGATGCCGACGCCGAGCCGAACGGCAGAACCGAAACCGAGTCTGCCCGCAGTGCCAGCCACCGTCAAGGAAGCGGCTCCCGCAGCGCCTGTCCAGTTGCCTGTTGAAGCCGACAAGGACAAGGAGGAAGCTGGTATTGAGGCTCTTCCAGCAGTCGAACCTCAAGCCTTTTCTGAGCCTGAGCCCAGGCAGGAGCTAGAACCCGAGCCTGGGGAGTGTGGCGAGACGAATACGGGTCAGACTGTAGATGATCCCGGGGTTGACCTATCAGAGCCTTAACCGGCCTTCGGCTGGTTGTGTCCAGATCTAAAGTCACACAAATAAATGGACCAAGAAGGAATGCGGCCCCGAGGGGCCGCTACAGTTTTGTTGGGGCGGGTTTCTGCCGTTTAGGGTGTATAGGAGAACATGCCGTGATTGCGCTCAAGGTTCGCGTGCTGTAGCCGTATTGATGGCCAGGCGGTGGAGCCATAATCTCAGCTTTTGCAGGGGAACAGGGAAGAATTGCGTGGTGGCGAGCTGAAGGGCTTATTGAGGAGCATGGGAAGTGGGGGAATCCTGGCAATGTGAGCTTTAGATGCTTCCGGATGATTGTTTGGCGCATTAAACTGTTATCGCGGATAGAATGTATGTTCGGGGCGTGATATAATTGAACCGTCATCCGCTGAAAGGAGTGGTCTGCAATGCCCCAATTCCAGCTGAAATCGGGTTTTGCCCCTGCAGGCGATCAGCCGAGGGCTATCGCGCAGCTCGTTGCGGGAGTGAAGGCGGGCATGCGCGGGCAGGTCCTGCTTGGAGTCACGGGAAGTGGCAAGACGTTCACGATGGCCAATGTCATCCAGGAACTGGGCCGACCTACGTTGGTCATTGCTCACAACAAGACTCTTGCTGCACAATTGGCGTCGGAGTTCAGGGAGTTTTTCCCCAACAACGCTGTTCATTACTTTGTGAGCTACTACGATTATTACCAGCCTGAGGCCTATATACCTCAGTCTGACACATACATCGAGAAGGATGCTCAGATAAATGACGAGATTGATCGAATGCGCCATGCTGCTACTGCCGCTCTGGTTGAGAGGCGTGACGTAATAATCGTAGCGAGTGTTTCGTGCATCTATGGATTGGGCATGCCCGAGGAGTACCTCAATCAGGCAGTCGTGGTAAATGCAGGCGAATGCTTGGACCGCGATAGGCTGCTCCGCAAGTTAGTGGGGATCCAGTACAACCGCAATGATATTGGCATTACCCGTGGCACTTTCCGCGTCAGGGGCGATGTTGTGGAGATCATACCTGCAAGCGGGGAAGAAGCGATACGCATAGAATTCTTCGGCGACGAGGTTGATCGCATTTCCGACATTGACCTCATTACCGGCGAGGTGCTTGGACTGAGGGAATCGGCTTTCATCTACCCTGCCACTCACTACGTTACAAGCAAGGAGAGGCTTGATGCGGCGATTGAGGCCATCGGGGTTGAACTTGCGGAGAGGCTCAAGGAGCTCAAGCGTGATGGAAAACTTCTGGAAGCCCAGAGGTTGGAGCAGCGGACCATGTTCGACATTGAAATGCTGGAGGAAGTGGGCTATTGCTCCGGGATAGAAAACTACTCGCGCCATCTTGCCGGCAGGGAAGCGGGCAGTGCTCCTGCGACGCTGCTGGATTATTTTCCCGATGACTACCTCATGTTCATCGATGAATCGCACGTCACTGTGCCCCAAATACGGGCGATGTACAATGGCGATCGCTCGCGCAAGGAAAGCTTGGTCCAGTACGGATTCAGGCTTCCATCTGCTTTCGACAACAGGCCCCTCACGTTTAGCGAGTTCGAGGAGAGGGTGAACCAGGTCATATTCGTCTCGGCTACGCCGGCTGATTATGAAAGGACGGTAAGCAGCCAAGTGGTGGAGCAGATCATTCGTCCGACGGGGCTTGTGGATCCGGCGGTCACGGTGAAGCCTGTGCGGGGCCAGGTCGATGATTTGATCGGTGAAATCAGGCGCACTGTGGACGCTGGATACAGGGTTCTCGTTACCACCCTTACAAAGCGGATGGCCGAGGATCTCACAGATTACCTCAGAGAGATAGGTATCAAGGTGAGATACCTCCATTCCGAGATACAGACATTGGAACGCGTGGAGATCCTGCGAGGTCTTCGCCTGGGCGACTTCGATGTGCTGGTTGGGATCAACTTACTCAGGGAGGGGTTGGATCTTCCGGAGGTAGGCCTCGTTGCCATACTCGATGCCGACAAGGAAGGGTTTTTGAGGTCAGATACATCGCTGATACAGACTATTGGACGTGCTGCTCGCAACGTAGATGGACGTGTAATAATGTATGCTGACCAGATAACCGGGTCTATGCGCGAGGCTATCGACGAGACTGAACGGCGCCGTTCAGCGCAGATCCAATTCAACAGAGAGCACGGGATAACTCCTGAATCTATCAAAAAAGAGGTGCGCGATCTATCCGAGATTCAGCGGGTCGCAGAAAGATCCGTTGGCAGCAGTGCAGCCTGTGGCGGGCAATCTGGGGTCAGAGGACAGGGTGGAGTTGCCGCTGAGTTCGGCTGTGCAGATGTGGAATCCATGGATGAGCGAGAGCTCGCTCGATACATTAAGGCACTTGAGGATGAGATGAAGAAGGCGGCGGGTCTTCTCGAGTTTGAACGCGCTGCCGAGTTAAGAGACACTATTCGTGATCTCAGACGGAGGTTCGTCGAGCTATGAGCGTAGAGAAGATAATTATCAGGGGAGCGCGGGAGCACAACTTAAAGAACATCGATCTTGACTTGCCGCGAGATCGTCTTGTGGTCGTTACGGGGTTGTCAGGCTCTGGCAAGTCATCGTTGGCTTTTGACACCATATATGCCGAAGGGCAACGGCGGTATGTGGAGTCTCTGTCCGCTTACGCCAGACAGTTCTTAGGACAGATGAACAAGCCCGCCCTAGACTACATCGAAGGGCTTTCGCCCGCTATCTCCATTGATCAGAAGGCGCAGGGCCGAAACCCGCGTTCGACGGTGGCAACTGTTACAGAGATTTACGATTACATGAGGCTTCTTTACGCTAGGATAGGGATTCCCCATTGCCCCAATTGCGGCAGGGAAATAGCGCAACAGACTGTCCAGCAGATTGTCGACAGGATCATGGCTATGCCGGAGGGCTCGCGGATACAGGTGCTTGGCCCTGTTATCAGGGGCAAAAAAGGCGAGCACCGGAAGGCCCTTGACGACCTCAAGCGAGACGGGTACATTCGTGTGCGTGTGGACGGCGAGGTGAGGGAGCTTTCCGAGGAGATCTCTCTTGAACGATACAAGATGCATAGCATCGAAGCTGTTGTGGACAGGCTGGCGGTAAGGCCAGGGATTGAGACTAGGCTTGCGGATTCGCTCGAGACCGCGCTCAAGCTTGGAGACGGGGTCGTCATCATCGATGTTGTGGGCGGAAAAGAGCTGGTCTTCTCTGAGAAGTTGGCGTGCCCTGATTGCGGGATAGGCTTTGGTGAACTGGAGCCGAGGCTCTTCTCATTCAATAGCCCATACGGCGCATGTCCTGTCTGTTCCGGGTTAGGAGTGAAGATAGATTTCGATCCCAAACTCATCTTCGACATGGAACACTCGATTGAAGACGGCGCTATTCTTCCGTACAACGGAAACGGCGTAATAGCCGATTACTACATGGGTAGGGTTAACCAGGTGGCTACCGAGAAGGGGATCGATACGTCGGTTCCCATGTCGGAGCTTCCAGAGAGCGCCATGGAGATGATCATGTATGGGTGCGGAAGCGAGAAATTTAGGTTTCGCTATGTCAACTCACGAGGGCGCACTAAATACTGGGAATCGAGGTTTGAAGGGGTCATACCCAACCTTCAGAGGCGCTACAAGGAGACGACGTCTGACTACATAAGGGAAAATTTGGAGCGGTTCATGAGCGCGAGCCCATGTACAAAGTGCAATGGTGCCAGGCTCAAACCGGAGGCGCTCGCAGTGACTGTAGGAGGAAAATCCATTGCCGAGGTCACGTCGATGTCCACTGTGAAGGCGCTCGAGTTCTTTGAGGAACTCGGAAGAGGGCTTACAGAGAGGGAGTCGCTGATTGCAAGGCAGATTCTCAAGGAGATCGGTGCAAGGCTCGGGTTTCTTACCAATGTAGGCCTCGACTATCTTACCCTCCACCGCGAGGCTGGGACTTTGTCTGGCGGTGAGTCCCAGCGGATCAGGCTGGCTACCCAGATCGGCTCGAGCTTGGTCGGGGTTCTCTATATCCTGGATGAGCCGTCTATCGGGCTTCACCAGCGCGACAATGCTCGTCTTATCGATACCTTGAAAGACCTACGTGACCTGGGCAATACCGTCATAGTTGTTGAACACGATGAGGAGATGATACGGTCAGCCGACTATATCGTCGACATGGGGCCCGGGGCCGGCGCACACGGGGGCCAAGTGGTGGCCGCGGGCACGGTTGAAGAGATAGAGGCTAATCCCGCATCAATAACAGGCCAGTATCTGTCGGGCGTAAGGCGTATTGAAGTTCCGGCAGCCAGACGATTGCCTAACGGAAACGCGCTTGTCATTAAGGGCGCTCGCGAACATAATCTGAAGAATATTGATGTCACTATACCCATGGGGGTTTTCGTATGCGTTACGGGAGTCTCGGGTTCGGGCAAGAGCACACTGATCAACGAGATACTCTATGCGCGTTTGGCACATGACCTTCATCGCGCAATGACCAGACCGGGCGCGCATGATGAGATTCTCGGCATCGAGCATCTCGACAAGGTCATAGGCATCGATCAGTCTCCCATCGGTCGGACGCCCCGATCGAACCCGGCAACCTATACCGGAGTTTTTACGCATATCAGGGAGGTCTTTGCCAAGACGCCTGAGGCTAGGGCTAGGGGATACAAACCCGGTCGTTTCAGCTTCAACGTCAAGGGCGGAAGGTGTGAAGCGTGTCGTGGAGATGGGATCATCAAGATAGAAATGCATTTTTTGCCCGATGTCTACGTGCCATGCGAGGTCTGCCACGGAGCACGCTACAATCGGGAGACTCTGGAGGTAAAATACAAGTCAAAAAGCATATCTGACGTGCTCGAAATGACTGTTGAGGAGGCTTTGGAGTTCTTTGCGAACATTCCTGCGATAAAGAGAAAGTTGCAAACCATCTACGATGTAGGCCTTGGCTACATCAAGCTAGGCCAACCGGCAACCACGCTTTCGGGGGGCGAGGCTCAGCGGGTTAAACTCGCCACAGAACTGTCGAGGCGCACCAATGGAAGGACCCTCTACGTGCTTGACGAGCCCACGACGGGCTTGCACTTTGCCGATGTGCAGAAGCTCCTCGATGTTCTGCAGCGTCTCGTGGATGGAGGCGATACTGTCGTAGTGATTGAACACAATATCGATGTGATAAAAACTGCAGACTACATCATAGATCTGGGGCCCGAAGGCGGCGACAAGGGCGGACGGGTGATCGCCGCCGGTACGCCCGAGGAGGTGGCGGCGACCCCGGGGTCGTACACGGGGGAGTATTTGGTGAAGATAGCGGGAGTAATGCCTGCCCAACGCGAGCTGGAGGCGATGACAGGTGGCACTAGATGATACCTTGGCTGTTCTTCCCACGAGTCCGGGCGTGTATCTGATGAAGGATGCCGACGGGGAGGTAATCTACGTCGGCAAAGCCATCAACCTCAGAAACAGGGTGAGATCATACTTTCAGACTTCTTCTGACCATTCGCCAAAGGTTGTCATGATGGTGGAGCACATAGCCGATTTGGATTACATTGTGACAGCGTCCGAACTGGAAGCACTGATCCTCGAGTGTAACCTGATCAAGAAATACAGACCAAGATACAATGTTAGGCTCCGTGACGATAAGACGTATCCTTTCATCAAGGTGACGACGGGGGAGCCCTACCCTGGCGTATACTTGACGAGGAGGGTTGTGTGTGACGGGTCTCGTTATTTCGGCCCTTACACGGATGTCTCTGCGACGCGCGAAACCCTCCGCCTTCTGAAAAGGGTCTTTCCGCTACGACAGTGCTCAAAGAAGATTGACCCGGATTCTCCCGCACCGCGTCCTTGCCTAAATTATCAGATCAAGAGGTGCCTTGGTCCATGTGCCGGGCAGATCGACGTTGAAGCATACGGTGAAGTTGTAGACGAGGTTGTGATGTTTCTTGAAGGACGGCAGGACGATCTTGCCCGCAGTCTCAAGCGGCGGATGGTGGCCGCAGCCGATGCCCTCAATTACGAACAGGCGGCTGTTTTCCGTGATCAGCTTCAGGCGGTGGAGACAGTCGTGCAGAAGCAGAGAATAGTCTCGGAGAGCGGGGCTGACCAAGATGTGATAGCGATAGCACGGGATCAATGGGGGGCGTGCGCACAGATCTTGTTTGTGCGTGGCGGAAAACTCGTTGGCAACGACCATTTCATGCTAGGTGGAACTGACGGCGCGGATGACGCTGAGACTTTGTCATCCCTCGTTAAGGAATACTATTCTCAGGCTGAGGCAGGGTCGCTTCCCCGTGAGGTTTTACTGGAGTCCGAGATAGAAGATGCAGACATAGTGGCCGCATGGTTGTCTGACCTTCGGGGGCGGGCTGTATCTGTGAAGACTCCCAAGCGGGGGGAGAAGCGGGGATTGGTCGAGCTTGCTTCTGCCAATGCGGCGGAGTTTCTAGAACGGAAGCGAGCTGCTGAGCAAAGGGAGGCCCGTGCTCGCATGGACGCCCTTGCTGAACTATCGATCCATCTCAGACTTTCCAAGTCGCCGAGCCGCATTGAATGCTACGACATATCGACTCTTCAGGGAACTGAAGCAGTGGGGTCGATGGTTGTCTTCGAAGCGGGCTTGCCGGCCAAGTCTCAGTACAGGCGTTTCAGGATCAGGCAGGTTGAGGGGCAGGATGACTACGCCATGATGGCCGAGGTGATACGGAGAAGGCTTGTGAGAGCCATTGGCGATGACCCGGACCCAAAGTTTGCACGCCTTCCCGATCTGATAGTTGTAGACGGGGGGCGAGGGCAGCTCAACGCGGCCGCTGATGTCCTCGACAGCCTGGGACGGGGCGACATTCCACTTATCAGTCTGGCGGAGCGCGAAGAGGAGATCTACCTCAGAGAGCAGCCGGACCCCTTGATCTTGCCGCGGGATTCTGCGGCTCTCCATATGATCCAGTATATCCGCGATGAGGCCCACAGATATGCTCTTGCGTACCACCGGAACCTCAGGGGAAAAAGGAGCATAAGCTCTGAACTGACTGATCTGCCCGGCATAGGAAAGAAGCGAACGGTCGCTCTGATGAAAGAGTTCGGTTCGCTGGAAGCCCTCACGGATGCCACTGTGGACGAAATTGCTGCAACTCCTGGGATGAACAGGGTGGTTGCGATGACCGTATATGAGCATTTGCACCCCGACAGGAGAGTCGATGGTTGAATTCTATGATGCCGCTTTTCTCGGGCTCTCCTGATTGTCGCCCCTAGCGCTGAGCCTTGGTTGAAACAGAACGAGATGATTGAAAAAGTGAAAGGGGCAGGTGAATGGAGAAAGACGATGGAAGCATTACCACCTCTTCGTGCGCATCGCCGGATCGGTCCGCCATCAGTGTTTCATCTATTGGGACATCGGCTACAGAGGCCTCGGCCATTATAGCTTCAGCCAGTGTTGCTACGAGAATCGGCATAGTCTCGATTGAGGCCGGGGAGAGCGGCCTGAGCCGGGTGGTCCTTCCAAGAATAGACATGGAGACCCTGAAAAACCTCCCTACAAGCCCACGGATCCATCCTTTGTTCATCGATGCCAGTGTTACGCTTGCGCAAATAGGCATCGATTTTCCCATGTGTGATCATTCCTCGATTTGCCAGATGGCTGCGTCTAACAGCGTACCTGTATATGGGAGTGTATCGTGGGATGGAGTGCCGCCGTCTGAGATTGTCTCAGCTGCGTGCCGCGACATAAAGCTTTTCTTTGAGGGCGAGTTGGATCCGGGGAAGCTTTGGTTCGATTACCCACTAAAGCTCCCTGCGGGAAGCGACTTTGCCCGCGAAGTGATGGTTGGTATGACAAGGATAGCTCCTGGGCGAGTTGCGGCCTACGGAGCGCTCGCCGCCGCCGCAGGCCGCCCAAGGGCTGCCAGAGCCACGGGCGCAATTGTGGGGGCCAATCCTCTTCCCCTGGTTGTTCCTTGTCATAGAGTGGTTGGCGTAGGCGGCAGGCTCACGGGATATGGCGGGGGACTCCCGCTCAAGGTGGCACTGTTGGCCATGGAACAGACGATAATCAACCGCACCGGCGTTCTCGGATGAGCAAAGTCTACAATATTAGACCCTGTTTGTACGGCCGAGGAATATCTGCAAGAATAGCACAATTATTTAGCGCAGCATTGACATCATTAATGATGAGCTTTATAATGTGAAGCAAGGGAGGCAAAAAGGAGGTGTTGTCATGGCAAGACGGGAGGCGTTGGGACGATGTCCTGTTTGCGATGGAATCTTGGACGTGACCAGGCTGACGTGCACGGACTGCGAGACTGTGATAGAGGGCCGTTTCGACACCTGCAAATTCTGCCAGCTCAGTTCGGAGCAGAAGAACTTTGTCGAAGTGTTCATAAAGAACAGGGGCAATATTAAGGAAGTAGAGAAGGACCTTGGAATCTCGTATCCTACAGTCCGGAACCGGCTTGATGCGGTGATCGCGGCATTGGGGTATGCGGTTGATGATTCCGAGGACGATGTTGCGACCAGGAGAAAAGAGATTATTGAGTCTCTGGCCAAGGGCGAGATAACTGCTGATGATGCAGTGCGTCAACTAAAAGGGAAGTAGGAGTCTAATTGAAAAGGGGGAGGTCTGGTCCATGGGCGAAGAGAGGAAGATCGTCCTGAATCTTCTGTCAGAAGGTAAAATCACTGTGGAGGAAGCGGAGCAGCTGTTGGCTGCTTTGGAAGGCGAGGTTGAATCGGTAGACGAGGCCGATTCGGTCCGTGTGGAAACGATTTCCGAGGGCGATCTGCATGGCCGGTTATCCAAGGTCTTCGCTGAAATGGTAGAGGCTGGGCAGGAACTCCCTGGGCGTTTGTCCAGAGCGGTGGAGTCGGCGTTCGGAGGCTTCGGATGGAGTTTTCGCGGCGTGCGCGGGGAGAAGTCTTTCGAAGAGGAGATCTGCGGGCCAGAGATAAATGCCATCGATTTCGCGGCCAATAACGGGAGTATAAAGTTGGCCGTCTGGGAAAAACCAGGATTCCGTGTGGTAGTCAGAGCTACAGTTGTTGACGCGGATTCCAGAGACGAAGCAGATCGCAGACTTGAGTCTGTTGCAAGATTGGTTGTCAATGACGGGAAAGTGAGCATAGACTGTGAGGACAAGTCGATTCTGGACTCGATGTCGATAGAGGCATACTTCCCGAAGGACCGCAAATACGATGTGTTTGCGCATACTCGAAATGGATCAATAACGCTAGATAGGCTCAATGGGGGCCATGTGGAAGTCTGTTCATCCAATGGTCGTATAGCGCTCGATTCGATCAAGGTCTCCACTCTCGCAGCTGAAACCGCCAACGGAGCGGTTACTGCATCCGGTCATTTGGGCGATGGAAGCATCGAGACCTCCAATGGAAGCGTAACTGCTGCTCTGGCCTATGAATCAGGTGGCCATTTGAACGTCAGGACGAGCAACGGCAGTATACGGATTAAGGTTTTGAACAGCTCTGATGTATCGTACGAGGTGAATGCGGAAACCAAAAATGGGGCGACGCGAGTGCTTGATGAGGGCGCGGCGATTCGTTCCGAGAGAAGGTCGACGGGTGGGCAAGTCAAGAAGATCACGGTTTCTGCCGGGGATTCTGCATTGGATGACAGTGCCAAGGTCACAGTCGATGCTCGTGCCATGAACGGCTCCATAACTGTCGAGTCTTGCAGGTGATGGCGGTGGCCGCGTTGCAGGCGCTATGAGAGTGATATGAGGGGAGGTGCGCTCTGTGGATCAAGAAAGAAAGCAAGTACTCGAGATGGTGAGAGATGGGAAACTCACGGTTGACGAGGCGCAGCAGATTTTGGACGCCATGACATATGAAGAAGAACGAGCGAGGCCTGCTGCGAGTTCAAGGCGGAACCCGAGGTTCTTGAGGATTCGCGTAAAGGACGAAGATGGCTCAAAGGTGAATTTGAACATCCCCATATCCCTTGCCAAGGTGATGTGGAGGTTCATCCCAAGAGAGGCTATGAATGAGCTCTCAAATCAGAATATCGACATTGAGACCATTCTCGATGCGGTGCATGAGGGCGCCGAGGGGCAGCTGATTCATGTGAAAGACGAAGATGGGGATGAGGTTGAGATAAGCGTTGTCTGAGCTCGGGGACTGCTGGGTAAAGGGTATCTTGCACGGATAGCGTTTGCTTGCGCGAAGTGTCCGGAACGGGATATGTGCGGTGAAGGAATTGCATACCTGCTGAAGAATACAGCAAGACGCCGGGCAATGGAGGTGTCCATGTAATGCAGAGGAGACTATACAGGTCTGTTCGCGACAGAATGTTGGGCGGTGTATGTGGCGGGCTAGCCAACTACCTGAATGTTGATCCTACTCTTATACGCCTGCTATGGGTGGCTTTTACGTTATTTAGTCAGGCACCGGGTCTCCTTCTTTACGTGATTGCCTGGATTATCGTGCCTGAAGAGCCTATATAGCTTGAGACGGAGCTTTGCAGGCGTCAGGTTACGGCCTATCATGGGGGCAATGGAGGGTTGACAATGGCTTACCACAGCAATGGACAAGTCGGAATGCCAGAGTGGGTTATAAAATGGCTCATTAATGCCCTTGCACTGCTAATAGTCTCATACGTTCCGTATCGCGGCGGCACGCTCTTGGAGATAGATGGAGCAGGGGCTGCCCTGATAGCTGCCATGGTTCTTGGCATCGTGAACACCTTCATAAGGCCGATTTTTATGATGTTCAGTCTGCCCCTGCGGATTCTGAGTCTGGGTCTTTTCACTTTGGTGATCAATGCCCTGATGCTGTGTATGGGTTCTTGGCTTATGGGCAATGCGTTCAATATTCCCGGGTTTTGGGCGGCAATAATCGCTTCGTTGTTGCTCAGTCTCGTGAGCTCCGCCTTGAACCATCTGATACGGGGGGATAGTCGTTAGTTGATGCGTTTGGTCGCAATGGATCTTGATGGCACATTGCTTCGATCCGATAAGAGCATATCTGATGCTGCCATAGAGGCTATTAGGGAGGCTCATTCGCGAGGGGTTGCATTTGCCGTGGCCACCGGGCGGATGTTCCAAACATCGCAGCCAGTGGTGGATGGCCTCCTCGATGAACTGCCTATAATCGCTTACAATGGTGCTCTTATAAAATACAGCAATTGCGGCCTCACTCTCCTGCGCCTGCCTATCGCCGCCCGCGGTGGCGAGCGTGTGGTAAGGTTTATGTGGGAGTGGGGCATAGTCTTTCAAGCTTACATCGATGACCAGTTATGGGTTGCGCGGGTTGCTCCTGAGACAGTGGCCTACAGTAAGAAATATGGCGCTCCCATCAATGTTATGGAAGACATCGAGGAATTCGTGAACCGCGAGGCCTTCAAATACTTGGTGCTCGATGATGAAGAGCGTATTGCTGATGTGAGGAAAGCTATAGACGGGGTGCTCGACCCTGGCCTGCGTACTATGTTGTCGAGCCCTGGCATGATCGAGATTGTCAGATCGGATGTATCTAAGGGGCGCGCTCTATCTCATCTTGCTTCTTCCATGGGCATAAGCATGGATAATGTCATGGCCATTGGCGATTCAGAAAACGATATTGACATGTTGCGTGCCGCCGGCATCGGTGTGGCGATGGGAAATGCCGGGGACGATGTGAAGGCCGAAGCCGACTATATAGTTGCCTCGAATGATGATGATGGCGTAGTGGAGGCGCTGGAGAGATTCGCGCTTTTGTGAACAGATAAGCTCGACTTCCATGAGGTTCTGCATTATGTAGGAAGGTGTATTCGCGCGAAGAACGAAATGTTGTAATGTATAGTCTCGATACCCGTTTCGGGAGTGTTTGCTCATGAACCTGCTTGGTTTCGATTTTTCCAACATAACCTTGATGCAGGCATTGACCACAATCGCGGATATAGCGATCGTGGCGTTTCTCATGTACAAGGTCATCAGCTTCCTCAAAGGCACTCAGGCGGTATCTTTGATCAAAGGCCTTGTCGTGCTGTTTGCTGCAAATGCCATTTCGGAGTATCTCAAGCTTGAGGCATTGCATTGGCTGTTGCGCCAGGCTACTACAATGGCTATTGTAGGCATACCAATTGTCTTTCAACCTGAGTTTCGAAGAGTACTTGAGCAACTAGGTCGGGGGAGGCTGTTTGGGAACCCTATGAAATCCCTCGATCCAGAGGAAAAGAAAAAGGTGCTGAGCGAAGTGGCTAGGGCCGTGGAGGCCATGTCGAAGGAGTATATCGGAGCCCTCATTGTCTTGGAGGGAGAGACCGGACTTGA
>DUWJ01000068.1 GCA_012842765.1 Bacillota bacterium
CCAAAAATCACCCAGTTGGCTCACCCAAAAGGGCGAGGCGGCGGTGGTGTCCGAATGGTAACATGAGTCTAGCAGCTCGGCGTTTCCACCATGACCGGTCGGCGCTTTCAAGGGGGATTGTCAATGAACAAACTGAGTCCACGGAAGATTGCGGCGATTGTAGCCGCAGTGGGCTTGTTAGGGCTGGCGGCGGTTGCCTTGAAACAGGCGCGTCGACCGGCACTGGTGGTGATCGAGAATGAGGAGACTGATTCCTCCTATCAGGATGGATCCATTCATGGCGGGGATTGCCTGTCGTGCGAGACAGACGTCGAGGGTCCCGTAGCTGGTTCGGTAACGCCTGAGTTGGACGATGACTTAATCGTAATCCATGTCGCGGGCGCGGTGGCTCGTCCTGAAGTCTACTCTCTTCCCCACGGCTCGCGGGTTGCCGACGCGGTTAGGGCGGCGGGGGGAGCAACATCTGAGGCCGATCTCGATATGGTCAATCTTGCACTGCCGGTACATGATGGAGAGCAGATATGTATTCCTCGCAAAGAGCCTATGCCATCCGGATCTTCGGAGGCGAGAATTCCTTCGAATAGAGCAGATATCTCGGCGTTGTCACCCAAGGAAACATTGATAAACATCAACACAGCTTCAGTCGCCGAGCTTGAGCAATTGCCGGGGGTTGGTCCAGTTACAGCTGCCAAGATTGTAGAGTATAGGAAGATCAATGGACCGTATTCTTCTGTCAACGATTTGCTCGGCGTCTCCGGCATCGGCGAGGCGAAACTGAGCAAGATTGCTCCCCATGCCACGGTGAGGTAAATGGCGCTCACGGCGGGAGACGGGAATCCCGGGAAGCATCTCCTTGGCTTTGGAACATCGGTCACCCACGGAAACTTGGGAGCGTGTGCTGTGGCGCCAGTAATTGCCTTGTTCCTGATTGTGGGCATACTCTTTGGATTCCGTGAAGCCGGCTTCTGTTTGCGGTGGGCATGGCTTGTTTTGGCGGGAATTGCGTTCGCCCGAATTGAAACGCTCAGATTGTCAAAGAAAAGACGAGCCGTGCTGGCCTGGGCGGTCTTGGCCTTGGCCGGAATGAGCTTGGGCGCAGTTGCCATGGAGCGTACAGATGGGATGGCTGCAAGGTCGATTGCGCGCTATGCGGGGCGGGATGTGATGGTGCGTGGCACCATACGATCCGTATGGCCGTACGTGGATCCTGCGGAGCTTATCCTCGATGTTGACACAGTCATGGACCAGGGTTCAAATGGCTCGGCAGTTGGGGCTGTTCGGATAAGGCCCCGGTGGGGGCATGAGGAGGATTGGGTTACCTGGGATGTGCGCGTAGGGGACATTGTGTGGGCAAGGGTGCAGGTTGAATACGCGGATCGTCCCATGAACCCTGGCGAACCCGATTACAGGATGATACTCTTGCAGCAAGGGATACATGCCGTTGCATGGGCAGAGCATGATTCGATGGTCTTTGCAGGACGCAATGGTCGGCGCCCGTTGCTCCTGGTGGCTGATGCAGTGCGGCGGCAGATGGTCGCCTCAGCCAGTGCGGTTCTCGATCCGCCTGAACGGGATCTCCTCGCAGGGATGATGTTTGGCGACTACAGAGGGGTTGATCCCATTATTCTCGAGAGCTTCAGGAAATCTGGGGCTGCCCATCTGCTGGCAGCCTCCGGCCTCCATGTTGGCCTCGTTGCCGGGCTTTTTGGAGCTCTTGTCGGCATTGTAGGCGCGTCGCCCGAAGCCGCCGATATTGCGGCGGTCTTGTTTGGCGGCATCTATGCCGTGGCTGCCGGCCTGCGGGCATCTGTTGTGCGGGCATGGTTGATGCTGACAGTAGCGGTCCTAGCAAAGGCCAGGCGAAGGAAGGGCAGCCTCATCCATCCCTTAGCCATTGGCGCATCCGTTCAGCTCTTGATCAACCCTTTGCTTCTTTGGAATGCAGGGTTTCAAATGTCCTACCTCGCCGTGGGTGCTCTCGCTGCCTTTGCCCCCCTTGCAACAAGACCGCGGGAGAATGCGCCTCTTGGGCTGTCTGCACTAATTATGCAGGTTCTCACGGTATCTGTGGGCATACAGATAGCGACTTGGCCCATAATTGCCAACATGACAGGCCAGGTGTGCTTCGTGGGCCCGTTAACCAATCTGGCGGCTCTACCGCTTGCATCAGTCGTGATGACGGCGGGCGTGGTTGGTTGCGCAATTTACCCCTTTCTTCCCTGGGTGGGTTCGGCTATCATTACGGGCGTCGGTGTTGTTTTGCGGGTGCTTACACATTTGGTCGGATGGATGTCATCACTTCCTGGCGCAACAATATGCTGTAGGAAGTTGCGAAGCTTCGAACTCGTTGCATACTATCTGATGGTCTCGGTCATCTGGTGGCTTGCGTGGGACCGTTTTGCCAGGTTCAGGGCTGCGAGGCGGCTATCGCGTATCGGTCGGAACAAGCTTGGCATTGTTCTTACCATCGCTGCACTGATTCTGGGCGTGGTCATCGCGTGGCCAAGGCCTCTCGAGGTTGTTTTTCTTTCAGTGGGGCAGGGGGATGCTGCCGTGCTCTTTACGCCGGAAGGGCATACGTTACTGATAGACGCGGGGACTGAGCGTGCCGGGGAAAGGCATGTGCTCCCGTATCTTGAGCGCTGTGGGAAGAGGCACATTGATGCGGCTATCATCACACATGAGCATTTGGATCACGCAGGCGGCTTTGCGGCCCTTGCGGGCAAGGTTCAGACGGATACGGTAATGATTCCCAGAGGCATGGATCAGGCATGGATCGACGGCATATTGGTAGGGTCGGAGTGCCAGTATAGCAATGCGCCGTCTCTTGCACAGTTGGTTAGGGGTAATCAGATCAACGCGGGATCTGTGAGGCTCGAGATGATCAATCCCATCGTGTACGGTGGTGGTCCGGAAGCAGTGGGCGATGGGTTGCGCGGCACTTCGTTGGAAGGAGACGTTGGATTCTCGGGCAACCTGACGTTTGATCCCAACGAGGCTTCCCTTGTGTTTCGCGTTGTGTGCGGCGAGTTCTCCATGCTTTTGTGCGCGGATGCGGGTCGGAAATTCGAACAAGAAGTGTTTCGGTGTTTGGGGCCAGAGGGACATGGCGTGCTAAGGGCCGATGTGCTCAAGGTGGGGCACCACGGATCGTCCAGTGCGACTTCTGCAAGATTTTTGGAGGCTGTGAAGCCTAGTATTGCGGTGATATCGGTAGGGCGAAATAGCTATGGCCATCCGTCGCAAGATACAGTGGAAAGGCTTCTGCAGTCGGGTGCAGCTGTTCTCCGCACTGATGAAGTGGGCGCTGTGAGAGTGGAATGGCATCCTAAGTCCCACAGGCTGGCTGTGAGCGATATGAGGGCTCTGTGGCAAACTGCGCCAATGTTCAGAAAGCTTGAGACGTTGGATAAATAGACTTAAATCAGCAGGAGTAGAGACCTCTTCGTCGAAAACTAGGTGTGCAAGGTCAAAACTAGAGAGGGGGGTCGTTCCCCGATTGCTGAAGCAGTACGGGGAGTAGGCATTGAAGAGGTTTGCGACTATTGCGCTGATGGCTGCGATTATCCTTGCTACTACGGCTGTCGGTCCTTCAATGGCGGCCGGGAAGACGACGATTACTTTCTGGCATGCTATGGGGGC
>DUWJ01000069.1 GCA_012842765.1 Bacillota bacterium
CCTTTGCCGCGGATCGTAATGTATTTTGGAGCGTAGTCATTATCGACATCCACTCCCAACTGGCTCTTAGGCAAGTCTCTCACGTGACCAACTGACGCCTTCAGTGCATACTGGCGCCCAAGGAATTTTGATAACGTCTTTACTTTAGCTGGCGACTCCACTATTACGAGAGTCTTTCCCATACGGGCACCTCCAAAGTCTGGATATCAAAAACAGTTTAACCTAGGCAGAATGCCAGGTCAACATCGAGAAGCCCTGGAGCATGCCACATCAGGCACCGGCCACAGCACGTTTTCTAGCACCGTTTGCTGTATCGCATGCCAGGTTCCCGGTCTACCAGGCCCGCGAATTCCAGCCGCGCCAAAGAGACCAAAAGCTCCTGAGCGGGCAATCCCAAGTCTGTCTGAATTCTCTCAAAACTTGTGTTCACAGTCAATGATTCCAGCACAGCGCGATCCACAGGTGCAAGAACGCCTCCTGAAATACGAGCCGTCGGGCCATGGGTTCTGGCAAGAAGACCCCTTGATGCAATCCGATCAATGACGTCGCCAATGTCGAGCAATGGTTCGGCATGAGTCGAAAGCAGCTGGTTAGCTCCTACAGAGGTCGGCCTGTTGATATCGCCGGGGACAGCGAATACATCCTTCCCATGCTCATTGGCGAAGTCCGCGGTGATCTTGGCACCGCTCTTCTCGGCCGCCTCCACCACTATGCACACCTCCGACATGCCGCTTATGATCCTATTTCGGGCGGGAAAAGTGTCCTTGCTAGCCGCCCATCCCATAGGAAAAGGCGATATTACACATCCGCATGCGGCCACCTCCCGTATCAGCTTTTTGAGCCTCCCTGTCATATCATCGCCCATTCCCGCGCCGAGAACCCCTACCGTGGGTCCTCCTCCCTCGATAGCACCACGGTGGGCAGCGGCATCTATTCCCCGGGCAAGCCCGCTTACTACACCAATGCCGGCAGACGCAAGCATGCGCCCGTATCTTCTGGCAATCGAGATGCCATAAGCAGTAGCTTGCCTGGAGCCAACCATTGCAGCCCAGGGAACCTCCGTCAATTCCCCTTTCCCCAACACATACAGGACGATGGGCGGATCAGGAATATTGCGCAATGGCGCAGGATACAGCCGGGACGGGCAGGGAATCACACGCGCCGATATACTCGAGGCCTTGGCTATCTCGGTCATCCCCATGCAGAGAGGATCGTGAACCCTTCCCGCCCAATTCCATTGGGCGCGCCGGGCATAAGCAGGCGGTTTCCCGCCATGTTTTGCGGCATGAAGGCCCTCGACGGCCGATCCGTAGTCCTCCAGCATGCGCAGGAAGCTCCGCGACCCAAAACCCGGGACCGAATTCCAGAAAACCCACGCAGCAAGTTCCTTTCCCTCAGGCTCAGCTACATTCTCCCATCTCAGCTTAGGCTCCTTATCATCCATGTGAACACCTCGCTATCTCTGCCGAATCGAGCGCCCTGTATTGAAGCGCTTCAAGCACGTGATCGTCTTTGATCCGGGCAGAAGCGTCCAAATCCGCGATAGTTCTGGCCACCTTTATAAGCTTGTGGCAGGCCCTTGCTGAAAGGGCCATCTTGTCAACGGCTTCATACAGCAAGGCCCCGGCAATAGGCGAGAGCATTGCTGCGTGTTCGATATTGCGAGGGTCCATGCACGAATTTGTTACAATGGGGTTCCCAAAGCGCCGCCTCTGCCTTTCCCTAGCTTCGCTCACATTGGCGCGGATCTTGTCAGACGAGCGGCCCGCAGAATGCCCTTGTAGATCGGCGCGGCTCACACGGGGTGCCTCTATCTGAATATCGATCCTATCAATGACAGGACCCGACAACTTCCTTCTGTACCTTTGAACCTGTGCCCCGCTACACACGCACGGACGCTCTGAATCCCCAAGATACCCGCAAGGGCATGGATTGGCCGACGCAACCAGCATGAACCTAGAAGGAAAAGCAACCTGTACGTGAGAACGGGAGATAACAACGAATCCATCCTCCATAGGACTCCGCAGACATTGGAGAACTGCCTGGCGGTACTCACAGTATTCATCCAGGTAAAGCACGCCTCTGTGCGCCAATGTAACCTCTCCGGGCATTGGAGGATTCCCTCCTCCCAGCATCCCTGCGGGAGTAATCGAATGGTGGGGATTCCTAAAAGGCCGGCTGACGGCAAGGCCCCGCCCATCCACCAAGCCCATGATGCTCTGTATCGACGTGACATCTATTGCCTCCTCGCGATCCATCGCTGGCAGCACAGATGGAACGCACGACGCCATCAGCGTCTTGCCGGCACCAGGCGGGCCAACCATGATGATATTGTGGCCGCCTGCAACAGCGACCTCCAAAGCGCGCACAGTGGCGGCTTGCCCGATTACCTGTGAAAAGTCGGGCCCTAGATTTGCACCCAAATGCGCATGCTTAGTTGAGATGTCCCGATTTGGGACTATGCCAGTCTCCAGAAACCTCACAACCTCTTGAAGAGTTCGCGCAGCCACCACCGAGACCTCC
>DUWJ01000403.1 GCA_012842765.1 Bacillota bacterium
GCGGGGCAGGCTTCCTGCGTTTGCAGATGCGGCAGGGATGTTCCTGCTGTGCGTATATCCTCTAGCGAGGGGGGAGGAATTTGGGGCTGAGCCATCCGACGAAGGAATTGATATTGCTTTAGCAGAGTATGATGTCGAGCTTTCGTCCATTGAGGAGCGAGAATTTCCGAGGTTAACCCCTACCGAAACTGAAGTGATGAACCTTCTTGCTCAGGGCAAGACCAATAGGGCAATAGCTGAGGAGATGTTCATCTCGATAAATACCGTCAAAACTCACATTCGTTCGATATATCAAAAACTGGGAGTTCACACCCGGGGGTCGGCAGTCAGGCTGGCGGTTGCTGCCGGATTGTTGGACAGTTGGTCACCTCCTCCTAGCCCGTAAAATCATCCTTTCGGGCAATACCCTTAAGCTCCCTGCGATGGTACTATGTGGGTGCAAGCGGCGCCGTGGCGTGGTCGCCATCTACCCGATTGTAGCATCGAGGGAGGTGAAATGGATGTTTCGCATTCAGGCAGGTCGCAAGCATAGGTTGAATGTCTCTGTCAACAGCTTCTGCTTTTCGTTTCCGCTTTGGGGCGTGATGCTCACCATTGGATGATCTTCGTTTCCCCAGACTACTAGTCACCATCATCCATTAGCGGGCGTAGCTCCAACTGTGCCAGCGGGGGCCAATCACAAGAGATTGGTTCCCGCGCCTATGTGCGCGCGCTGTGGCTTTGAAGGGAGGAGTAGGGCGGCGATGTGGCCCGATGTTGGCGGGGCGCAACCGCCTTTTCGCTGATGAACTCCGAATTGTTGGGATACTCTCTAGCGCCGGATGCACGGATGATTCATGCAGATGAAGCTTGTCTCATTCTCAATCCGACGCTCGGAACTTGGGTGAAGGTCAGCCGTTATGCAGGCGTGATGTGCGAGAGGTTCCTCGGAGTCGATATTCAAGGAATAACTGATTCTGTAGGGCCGGCTTACGGAAAGGAGACGCTAGATGGCTTATTGGGGTTGATGCGCGACTTGGAAGCCCGAGGATTGCTCGTCTACGGGCCCTGGAATGGAGGCGGAAAAGCGGACGTAGCGGCGGCAGAAAAAAGGGCCGCTCAGGTTTGTGCCGCGCCTGCTAGGATATATGTTTCCGTTACGGACAGGTGCAATCTATACTGTGAGACATGCTACAGACATGCTTTCGAAAACGACGCCTCAACTGAGTCAGTGCTTTGGACAATACGAGAGGCAGGGATGTTTCGTCCGGCGGAGCTGATGATCACTGGGGGTGAACCTACTCTCAGGGCGGATCTTCCTGTATTGCTCGAGGAGGCAACATTCAATGCTCCCAAGGTGATTCTAGCTACCAATGCTACACTGATAACGCAGGAAATGGCTGAAGCAATAGCCTCTCTGGGGGTCTGTGTCCAGGTGAGCATAGATTCAGGGGATGAGGCTGCACACGATATGATCAGGGGCGAAGGAAGCTTCAAGGCGGCGATTAGGGGCATCGAGAGGCTCGTGCGTGCCGGTACAGAGCACGTTGAGCTTGTGTCAACCATTGTTGACCCAGCGACATTCAATCCAGACGACATGATTGAGCTTGCATCGAAGCATGGAGCGACATTCCATGCCAGCCTTTTTCAGGAGGTTGGCCGAGGAGCATGTTCACGGCTAAAAGGACGCAGGAAGTGTCCGAAGGATCTTGCGGAGGCGATGTTGCGCTATCTTCTGAGGGCGTGCCACAGGAATGCTTTGCCGGAGGATTCGTCGTTCGAAGATGTAGTGGGGCTAGTCCCGAGAGAAGGGTGTGGGGCGGGGTCGAAGGTTTTTGCACTCTCGGGGGCAGGCAATGCATACCCATGCCATCTTCTGATGATTCCAGAGTTTGCGGCTACTCTTTACGACATTTCTGAGCCGCCTCGGCGGCCTACACTGAAAAGAGTTGAGGAGGCTCACGCTTGCGGCCGTGGGGATCTGAAGGAGCTTTTCTGGGACGTTCCTGGGGTTGATCAAATAGAAGGTTGCCTCGAATGCGATGTTCGCTACTTGTGCGGAGGGGGCTGCAGGGCTGCCGCGTATGCAGCAAGCGGAAGTCTGTACGGGCGTGATCCGATGTGTGAAGCATATAGAATCTTTATATCCAGCATTCTATGGACGTGGGATGATTCCCGTACGACGTCATCTAATCTGCTGCGAGCTCTGTCAGAGGTTGCCATGCTATGAGCTCAGTCATTTGTTACATCATCGTAGGCATCTCGGTAGCTGTAAGGGCATATGCGCAAAAACTTCATGAACGTGGACAACCAGGAGTCGATCTGGGAGACATCCTGCTTCTGACTATCTTCGCAGGGGTCTGGATCGTGCGAAGAGAGGATCCGGCCAACTCTTTACGAATAGTGGAGGGCATGGCAAGTTGGGAAATGGCGGTTTACACCGGGCTGATTGTTGTGGTGGCAGGCTTGGCAAATCTGTGGGCACATGCCAGGCTCCGGCAATCGCACGGCGAATGGATGAAGAGTGCGGGCATCAACCCGGGAGGGGCGTACCTTGCTCTTTCCGGCATGCCAAAATGGACTGCTCTCGTTCTTGCGGTTCCCTTTATAGCCTCGGGCGCTCTTCTTGAAGAGATCGTGTTCAGGGGCTTTCTGCTCCGCACCATATCGAAACGGAGCAGCCTTTCAAATGGCCTAGTTGTGCAGGCGGTTTTGTTCGGACTGGTTCATGGGATTCCAATGGCTTTAGTGGAAGCTCCTAACAGCATTACCTCGTACGCACTCCTCATGCCCATCACTGTGGGCCTTGCTTTAGGGTGGCTCACGGTGGAAAGCGGCGGCTTGGCATACCCGTGGATAGCGCATTGGTCCCTGAATTACGCAGCTTTTGCGGTCGAAATGAGCAGGCTGTCCCGGGAGCGAAGGCTTGAGGCCGTTGACTTGAACGTAGATGTGGATACGGCAAACGTTGACACTGATAGTTTTTGGGGCTAACAACGTCGCTGACAGCGGAGACAACGTTGCTGGTATGCGTGTCCCCCGCGCGGGTTGGGGTGGATTGGCAGTCGGACGCATGTTTGCGCGGTGCGCGCAGACTGGCAAACCAGGGTCAGGCATCTGCCATAGATGCGCTGCATTGAAGGAAGACTATGCAGCGATGTAGAATTAGAAGACGCGCGTTGCAGGCGATCAGTGTAATCGGGCAGACGTCGTCCGACCTCCTCAAAC
>DUWJ01000473.1 GCA_012842765.1 Bacillota bacterium
ACCGGCCACCACCTGCCATCGCCTCTATGGCGTTTATGGACAGATTAAGAAAGACCTGCTCAAGCTGGAGCACATCACCGATTATCAGCGGGATATCCCCGCTTACTTTCAAATCCATCTCTACATTGGAAGCAGCCGCATAGCCCTTGATGAACTCGACAACCTGCCTAAGTACCTCTTCGACGTCTACCTCTTCAGGGTTAATCTCGCCCTGTCTGGCAAAGCCGAGGAGGTTCTTGACTATGGAAGAACACCTTATAGCCTCATCCTGTATAATCTGGGCAGTCTTTACACACTCAGCCATCTTGGGCCCGTGGCGGGAGAGCTTCTTCTCCATCACCTCAGCACACGCACAGATTATGCCTATAGGGTTGTTTATCTCGTGCACTACCCCTGCGGCAAACTCGCCCAAAGTCTTCAATCTCTCCGCCTGCTTAAGCTGCTCTCCGAGGCGAACCTTTTCCGTCACATCCTCGGCCATGATTATAAAACCGGGGTTGTCGCCGAGAAGACGTTCGACTGGGGAGACAATAATCCGGAAAATGTGATCGTCCCCATGTTCAATATGGAGGGCAATGTTCTCCGCAACAGTGGAATCCCCCTCTGCAGATGCCTTGTCAATCAGGGCGAATAGTCGCTCACTGCCGGATCCCGTGATGATATCGTGAAGGTCCTTCCCTGTGGCGGCCCCCCGACAAACATTAGTAATCTCTGCCAACGCCCTATTCCAAGTAAGCACGCGGCATTCACCATCTATCACCACCATGCCTAAAGGGGCCTCCTCAATCAGTCTCTCCGCATATCTTCGCGAGACCTCGAGTTTCTCATTGGCCTCAGTCAGATTCCGATAAAGCATAGCATTTTCAATCGCTGCACTAGCAAAAGCAGATATGATAGACAAGAAGCTGCCTGCGTCGGCATTGCCCGGACTGATGTTGGCGAACTCCACTACCAGTTCGCCTGCTGCATCGCCAAACAGGACAATCTCAGAAGAAGAGCGAAAGAGAAGGGAATCGCTGCAGTTTGTGCCCGTGGATACGACCGTAAGGGCTTCATCTGCCATAGTCACACTTATCGTCGCCTTGTCTGCACCCATTACCTTACACGTCATATCGGCCACATGCTGGAGAGCATCCTCCAGATTCCTTGCGCCCACAAGCTCCCTTGTTGCATCGAGAAGGCTCGATAGCCTGAGAATCCTCTCATTCAGCTCACGCTGGCCACGGACGAGATCCTCCCTCATTACAGCCTCATTATCCACGAGTTCCCTCGCCACAAGCTCGAGGCGACCCGCGCGATCTGAAACGGCCTCCACCGCATCCAATTGAGACTTGAGAGCCCTTGCGTAGTAAGCCGCGATAAATGCTGAGCAGAACACGAGGCTGGCATCGATTGCCGCCACCCACCAAACCCCGGCAGTCGGAACAATCCAGCCATAAACAAATCTGGCCGCCAAAAGAGCGGCAAACATCGCTCCAGGCACCCATAGTCTAGCGTGTGCGCTTCCCATGGCTGTCACACCCTCATTAAAAATACCTCTCATCGACGCTAGACAGCAGTGACTGTGTCCGACGCGCCTGCTCGAGAGGCTACAGGTCATACTTGTTTATCTTGTTGAGCAGAGTCCGCCTGGTAATATTGAGGGCTTGGGCTGCCTGAGTCTTATTCCAGTTGAACTGATCCAAAACCGCCTTGATGTGTCGCTTCTCCATCTCCTCCAAAGACAGCGGA
>DUWJ01000404.1 GCA_012842765.1 Bacillota bacterium
TAGGCGGTTGATCTCCTTTTCCGCTGATGGAGTGTACACGACCCCATCAGCGCCATATATCTCCGTCGCCAGTATCTCGATCTTGTCACGAATAGGCATGTTTGGATCATAGATGGGCTTGAAATTGTTCTGGTCATTCTCGACAGCTTCAAGAACCTCTTGGGCCAACTCGATTCCGCCGTCCCCGCCCCTCGCCACAACATCCGATATCGCGCTGCGAACACCCAAGGCATCGCAATGCTTCTTCACGAGCTCTAGCTCCTCTGGGGTATCTGTAGGGAATCTGTTTATCGCCACGACTGTGGGAAGCCCGAATTTTTTCAGGTTCTCAATGTGCTTGTCAAGGTTGGCACAACCCTTCTCGAGAGCATCAAGATTCGTCTCTGCGACTTTCGACTTCGGAACGCCGCCGTGCATGTTAAGGGCGCGAACAGAGGCTACAAGAACCGTCACATCCGGTGTGAGCCCTGTAAATCTGTGCACTATATCGAAGAACTTCTCAGCGCCAAGATCTGCAGCGAATCCACCTTCGGTGACCACGTAATCACAAAGTTTGAGCGCCATGCGCGTGGCAATTACCGAGTTGTTGCCATGGGCGATGTTCGCAAAAGGACCGCCGTGGACGAATGCTGGTTGGCCTTCGACTGTCTGAACCAAGTTCGGCTTGATTGCATCCTTGAGCAGGACAGCCATTGCCCCCACTGCCTTGAGATCTGCGGCGGTCACCGGCTGTCCATCCCTTGTGTAGGCCACGACGAGCCGGCCGAGCCGAGCCTTGAGGTCCTCCATATCAGAGGCCAGACAAAGCACAGCCATTATCTCAGAAGCAACAGAGATATCGAACCCAGACTCCCGTGGAGTCCCATTGGCCTTGCCACCCAAACCACAAACGATATTCCGCAGCTGCCTCTCGTTCATGTCCATCACACGACGCCAAGCAACCCTGTGGATATCGATATTCAGATCATTTCCCTGGTGAATGTGGTTGTCCAGCATGGCGGCAAGCAGGTTATGGGCAGTGCTTACTGCGTGGATGTCTCCTGTAAAATGCAGGTTGATATCCTCCATTGGGAGTACCTGTGAATAGCCGCCACCGGCAGCTCCTCCCTTGATCCCGAAGGTCGGACCCAGCGAAGGCTCACGCAAGCAAACCATTACCTTCTTGTTCAACTTCCCCAAGGCCTGGGTCAAGCCCACAGCCATGCATGTCTTGCCCTCGCCTGCCGGCGTCGCTGTTATCGCTGTAGTGTAAATAAGTTTGCCATTCGGACGGTCCTTCAGCCGATCGAACACGTCAAGGGAAACCTTGGCCTTATATTTACCATAATACTCGATCTCGTCCTCTGTCAGACCCACCTCTTTCGCAACGTCAATTATGGGCCTGAGCTTAGTGGACTGCGCTATCTCGATATCGCTCAACACTTCTAAGCTACACCTCCACCATTAAAACCTAGACCGGATCCATTCATCGATTCCTCTAGCGGCGCGCTTTCCCGCTCCCATAGCGGATATGACCGTTGCAGCGCCTGTGACTATGTCACCACCTGCCCACACGCCGGGGATGCTTGTTGCTCCGCATTCGTCACGCACCTCAATGTTCCCTTTTCGGTTAAGTTCCAAACCCTTGGTGCGTTCAGTCAAGAGAGGATTGGGCCCCTGACCCACGGCCACAATAACCGTATCCACATCGAGAATGAATTCCGACCCCTCTACCGGCACCGGGCGCCTCCTGCCGCTTGCGTCCGGCTCACCCAGTTCCATACGGATACACTCCATCCCTGAAACTTTACCGCAGCCGTCTGATATGATGCGCACAGGATTGGCAAGGAGCATCATCTCCACGCCTTCCTCTTCGGCGTTCTCGATCTCCTCAAGCCTTGCCGGCATCTCAGCCCGAGAGCGGCGATAGACTATCTTGACTTCCTCGGCGCCAAGACGAAGAGAAGTGCGGGCCGAATCCATGGCAACATTGCCTGCGCCCACCACGGCAACCTTCGATCCAATATTGACAGGAGTATCGTATTGGGGAAACATGTAGGCTTTCATCAGGTTGACCCTGGTAAGGAACTCGTTAGCGGAATAAACCCCGTTCAGGTTCTCTCCGGGGATGCCGAGGAAATACGGGAGGCCTGCACCAGTAGCAATGAACGCAGCCTGGTATTGGCCAGACTCCAGCATTTCGCGCAAATCCAAAGTCAGCCCTACAACTACGTTGGTGAAGATTCGTACGCCCAGGCTGCGCACGTATTCAACTTCCTCGTCGACGATGGACTTTGGAAGCCTGAACTCTGGAATGCCGTATCGCAACACACCTCCGGTGTCGTGCAAAGACTCAAACATATCTACCTTGTATCCCTTGAGGGCAAGGTCTGCAGCACAGGTGAGCCCTGCAGGGCCTGTACCTATCACCGCCACACGCGCCGCTGAAGCCGCAGAATCGCTTGTAGGAGCGCATCCGCGGGAGTCCAGCTCGCATACTTTCTGTTCACACCCGCACTGCAAATCGGAGTCAACATCGCCTGCACAGGCTTCGCGCTTCTCAACCGCTCGCTTGCTGGCCCAATCTGCAGCAAAACGTTCCAGCGCTCCGATGGCCACAGGTTCATACTTGCGCCCCAGCGTGCACAGGCTCTCGCATTGACTCTCCTGGGGGCATACCCTCCCGCATATCGCGGGCAGGCTGTTCTTCTCCTTTATCTTCGCAGCAGCCTCGTCATACTTACCTTCGGCAATAAGCGCGACGAACTCTGGAATGTCAACTTCAACAGGGCACCCTGTCGTGCATGGCCTAGTCTTGCACTGGATGCATCGTTCAGCTTCACGCCTTGCCAATTCCGGGTCGAGTCCGAGCGCCACTTCGCTGAAATTCGTCCGCCTTGCCTCCGGCGACTGCTTCGGCATCTCAGTTCTGTCGACTATTTTGCGTGACACTTGCACCCACCCCTATCTGCCTCGAAGCGCTCTCTTGCAATTTGCTCCTTGTCGCGGAAGAAACCCTGCCTCGATACGAGTTCGTCGAAGTCCACTTTGTGTCCGTCGAACTCCGGTCCATCAACACACGAAAACTTGACTTCACCATCTACTGTGACTCTACAGCATCCACACATCCCGGTTCCATCAACCATGATCGCATTGAGGCTGACAGTTGTGGGTATGTTGTGTTTCCTAGTTACATCTGCTACAGCCTGCATCATCCTGACAGGCCCGATTGCGATTACTTCATCGATCTTCTGCCCCGAACCGATCAACTCTTCGAGCGCTCCACTGACAAACCCATGGTATCCAAGGCTCCCATCATCAGTGGCCCAAATCACTTCGTCACTGAACTTTTCCACTTCATCTCTGAGAACGAGCAGATCACGAGTGCGCGCGCCTACAATGGATATGACATGATTGCCTATGGCCTTATGCGCCCTGATCTGTGGAAGGACCGGTGCAACCCCTATCCCTCCGGCCACAGCCACCACAGTTCCCACCTTCTCGATGCGGGTTGCCTGGCCAAGAGGGCCTGCTACATCCTTAAAATAGTCGCCTACCTCGAGCATACCCATTTCCATGGTGCTCTTTCCCACTTCCTGCACGACGAGCGTGATCGTGCCTGTCTCTCGATTGTGGCCTGCAATTGTCAGGGGAATCCTTTCCCCTGTTTCGCTCGTTCTGACCACGACGAAATTGCCGGGGCGCGCGCCTTTAGCAACCAGCGGCGCCTCAACTTCATACTGGTGCACGCCCGGCGCGAGAGTGCACTTTTCAACAATCTTGAACATCCGTTCACCCCCACATAACAACAACCCTGACTGTGCTGCCATCATAGTCCCACATCGCAAGCGCGGCAATTCCTACTCTGCTCCAGCACTAATAATATCCTTGGCTGCATGCATGGTCAACCAACTGAAGTTCGCAAGTGCGCCTCGAGCGATTCGAACGCCCGCTCAAGAGCATGGCACGCGTGCACATCTCTACAGCGCAATGGGCACAGAGACTTGACGGTCACAATAACCTGGCCGCAACAGCCGCTATGGGCAAATCTGCCGAGGCAAGGTCATACGATTCCAATTCATGGGGCCATACCCACGCTTTGCTGATATGTTCCCGCAGCTCAAGCTGGTTTCCAACTGCGTTGGCAGACAGCCCGAAAAGGCGCACGGCAGAGTCATCATACTGATAGAACGAGGACACAAGGGGTCGAATATCTGCAATGTCCAGGTTCAATTCCTCCCTGATTTCCCTGGCCAAACAAGCCTCCAAGGTCTCCCCTGGCTCGATCTTTCCGCCAGGAAACTCCCATTTGCCGGCAAGTGCGCCATGCCCTCGCTGAGTAAGCAATACCTTCCCTTCTGCGTTCCTAATTACCGCAGCTGTAACCGCCAGGAAGTCGCCTCTGTCAACTGAGCGTTCAAGCAGTGCTATCTTGCGGGCCAGGGCCACATCATGACTCCGCCCATTCCAGGCATCATGGATCATCCGGTGACATTCGGGGCAGCATGCAGCGATGCCATGCACAGGATCCACCCCGGAATCATACGGTCGAAGCATGTAATGGGGCTCGAGATATGGTTCACCATCAGGGTCCGAAAACGGCGACGGCTTACCGCAACTCTCACAGAAGCCGAAAGCGCGATCGAGCGCATACCGCTGAATCAGGGCGCAGTCTGACGACCATTTCCAGGCATTGCTGTGATGTCCGGGACGAGTGCTCTCAGCGCTCGCAGCAATAGCGCCATGGCGGCTATTGAGGAAATCCAACGCGCAGCGCTCTGCCAACACAGAATGCAGCACCAATTCGTGAGAATTCTTCCGAAGGCGATCGATCGCGTGTACAGGAGCAAGCCGGAACATGATCGCCATCCTCCCGGCGGACGCCTGCGCGAAGTAATAGCCTGCACATTCCATCGAACCGATGAATCTCCACGCCTGTCTCCCTTCCGAGCGGGTAGTCTCTTCAAAAAGGAGGAGCAGCTTTCCGTCACGAGCATGGTCACGCACTGCGCGATTACCGCGAAGGAACTGAACGTGCTTCTCGCCTCGAAAATGGTAGAAGCCATCATCACGCCATCCTTCCTCCGGATCTGAAACGTATGGCGCCAGCTCGGCTGAGGCAGTATGGGCGATCGGCAATTCATCTTCTGGCAGGGCGCAGCTGTGTTCTCCTTCAGGAGAGCCGCAGTCGACGCCGTGCCGCACCTTAAAGTCGCAACTTTTTCTTGCAAACAAAAGAACAACCGGTGCTGCCTTTGGGGTGCTGATCCTCAAGCCTCGTTGACCGCCATATAGGGAGTGTATGGCATCTCTGGCATAGACTGATCCGATCATCAGCTCTTGGTTCAACTCCATGTTAAAACCACCACCATAGATAGACTGGGATGAAATTGAGCGCACAAAGACCCTTGGCTTAGGGGAAATGCGCATTTCGACCGCCCTTCGCCCCTGGAGAGCGACTACTCCGTCGATAGGCGTAGCTCAGCCGCATCCTGCCATGACGTCATTTCCTATAGAACATATTCGATCAACAAGTGCAAGGCCTTGGCTGATCCCGCCGATATGATGGCGTTATCCTCATCCCATGATCGGCATGGAATACGAAGAAGGCTATCCCCGCATTGCCTACCCTTTCGTGTGTATGGTGTAAAGTGACAACCTTAATGCAAGAGCACCGATTATTGCACATACATGGGCTCTCAGCGCAGTCTAACACCTATTCGTGGCACTCAAGCTTCCCGTCCCGCGGTTGCAGCTGTCGCCGACCATGCAGAAAGCCGGGCGGCCGCCCGGCTTTCACATGGTTTGACAGCCAACTGCTTATTATCCCCCCGCGCCCACGCGAGGAGCAACATGATCGAGTTCTATAGCGTCATCATGGCCTATCTCTAAGGGTTGTCTCGCTGGCCTTGCGACATTCCTCGCACATGCTCAGCGAGTATAAAACGCAAGGCTCTGCAGCTCCAACGTGAGGTCCGCCGAATGGACCTTTACATCTTCAGGCACATCAAGCTTTACAGGGGCAAAATTCAGGATAGCCTTGACCCCCGCTTTCACGCATTCGCTAGCAACAGCTTCCGCGCTCTCAGGCGTAACCGCA
>DUWJ01000070.1 GCA_012842765.1 Bacillota bacterium
GTGGTAACCTGCCCTCCAAACGCCTTCAGTTCTCCCTAAGGAGGGAACTTGGTAGTACCACACCCCTGCAACCTCCGCTTTCAGCAGACTCTCGGCTGCCAATGCATAAAGCCCGAGCTGAATGTCGGCAACCTCCTTGATATTCCTCGCACTGGGCACTGTCTTCCCTGATTTGTAATCGTATATGGCAAGAGCGCCGCCTGGTCCCGCATCTATCCTGTCGATCCGGCCTGTAACGGGCACCCGACCCTCCCCCACAGCCAACTGCCGGACAGATGAACCGAATGGCCATTCAAGATGTATTGGGCGCCATACCCCTCCCGTAGCCTCAGTAAACTCCAACTCCTTGATTACAAAGTCGCGAGACGCCGCGATGATCCCAGCAAAGTAGGCATCCCAGACAGACGCGGGGACCCCGGAGCGTTCGGAAGGAGTGCGGTCCACCACGTCAGAGGCTATCCTAGTAATCTCTTCACAGTACTGATCGGCCTTGTTTGGATCCAGCGGCTCGCCTATGTGGCGACTGATAAATTCCTTGACGATCTCGTGCAGACATGTGCCTTTGTCCCTTGCGTCCACATCGTCGCCGACCTCATCCGGCGGCTCGATTCCTAGCACGCTTTGGCAGAAGAAACTGAACGGGCACTTTATGTATTCGTTGAGCGAGTTTGCAGACCAGGGCCGCACGTCAAAAACAGTGGCGGCCATTTTTTCGAGAAGCTCATCACATCCAATGCACCCGCGGAAATGGCCATACCCATCCTCCTCCGCTATTTCAGCAACCTGCCGCCTGAGCCACACTTCAGCAAGCTCGGCAAAGGCCACGTCGCGCTTCCGCAACCAAAAACATGCCCCGGCTTCGGGCTTGGGCTCAGCAGGCATCGACCCCATCCCGGCAGCATTCGCCCGCCCCATACTCCAAAGAGACCTCATCCTCGCCTCCCGCTTGCTCGCCACATCGTCCCATCGCATGGGAAAAACCGAACTGGCAGGCACCGTCTGGGTTATTTCGTGCTCATCGGCATCTGAAACGCCGAGGCTTCTCAGGTGCTCGTCTACAAAGAACGAGCGTCGGGCCAGCGAACCATCCTCCTTGGCCGTAGCATAGCTCAAGTAGATCCTCTCCGCTCGCGAGTGCACCAGCGTGTTGAATACATGCCTGTCGGCCTCTGCTCCGTTGCCCATCGGCTCAAGGGACACGCCCGCCCTTACCAAAGCCTGAACATCGCTCTCCTGAAGCATCCACGGCCTGCGCCTGCGCCGAGGCAGCATCTGCTCACCCAAACCTGATACAAACAAAAACTCCCGATCACACGAAGCCGCGCGGTCCAGGCCCATCACCTCTACCCCATTAGGCGAAGGCCTGTTGAGGGCGAACGATCTTCTGCCTGCAGCGAAAGAAAGGAGGGAGTAGAAATCGGTCCAACCGGCCATAGAACTCGCAGTCGGTTCACGTGATGCATCCCAAACATCCCGGGCATTGGATATCTCCAAAAGCAACGAATGGAACGTAGCCCATGCCATCCATTCTTCAGCCCCAAGCATTGGATCACCAGGCAACGCAAAGATCCGGTCCGGCATGCCCAAACGCGCAAGGGCAGCCCTAAAGCCATCAACATAACCGGCCAGTCCCGGGCTTCCGCTCGCCCTTCTCACATCTTCAGCTTGCTCTACAGCCTCCGCCAAAAGCGCCGCGTACCGCTGCCCATCGCAATCTCCCGAAGGATCACATTTTTCGAGCTTTGCCTCCCAGCCTGCAAGGGGCAGTTCCAATCCTTTGAGGTTAATAGCGCGGGCAATCTGCCCGGCCCTGCGCGGACCGAGCCCTAGGTAGGGGCTGGCCACAAGCGGCATAATATCGAACGGGCGCCCGATCGCACCGAGCAGCCGGGCGACTTCAAGACAGTCCAGTACCAGGCTGGACTCGATCATCAAACGTTTGCGCGAGACAGTGGCCGGCACCTGGAATTCATCGAGGGCCTCAAGGAACATGGGCACAAAGCCCTCGGAATCCGCGCTCGCCACACATACTTGTGCAGGGCGGACTCCTTCGTCCACTATGAGCCTTTTAATCTCCCGCGCAACCGCACACGCCTCACGCCTCGGCCCCGCAGCAGCAATGAGACGCGGCGGCGTCTGCCTAGCGGGAAGCTCCACACCAACCACTCGGGCAGGGCTCACCGCCTCCTCCATGGCATCGAGAGCATACCCACCGTGACCTGGTGGACAACGCAGCTCTATCTCGACGTCGACGCTCGCCTCGGCCAGGGCAGAGAGGAGAACCGCCTCCAGCCCCCCGATCCACGCGTACCCGGCCACTCGGACAGACTCAAGGCCATGTCGGCTCCTGCCTTCGGCAGAGCGAAGAGACTGGGCAATAGCGGAGTACA
>DUWJ01000071.1 GCA_012842765.1 Bacillota bacterium
GAACCCAATGCTCCGTCAGCAAAGAGTTTCACCGGCCCCACCCTCAGCCACTCATCCCCAAAACCAGTTCCAAGCCCCAAGTCGATCGCATCGTCCAAGTTTTGCTTGGGGATAGCCTGCGTAACGCGGAGCTTCAACCGCCCCGAACTCCTCATCGCCTGCAAAGCCTCGAATGCCAGAGCATCCTCCATGTTGCAGATCCCTGCAATTCCCAGCTTATGAAGTTCCGACTGTCCTTTTTGCATAGCCAAGACAACTGCATCGAATGTTGGCTCTGGAATTACTCTAGTCACCAGCTCCACAGCTGATTCCTTGAGAACCCCCGTAGCTTGCCTCGAATCTTCATCCCTGACTATCTCGCCGCCCTCAGGATTAGGAGTGTCAAGACCTATGCCTGCAAGACGCAATGCCATGGTATTCACCCAGAGAGCATGTAGATCCTTACTGAAAAGGGCCACTGGGTTTCTAGGGCAAATGGAGTCGAGATATGAGCGGTCCGGCAGTCTCCCTTGCGTCCACTCATTCTTGTTCCATCCCCATCCTAGCACCCACGCACCGGGCTTAATGCCTTCCATGGCCTTGCTGATGCGAAGAGCGGCATCATGGGGATCGCGTGCCCCCTCAAGATTTGCTGAGGTCTGGCACATCGAGTAGAACTTGAAATGTATATGAGAATCAATGAAAGCAGGAATCAGGACCTTGCCTCGAAGGTCAATCCTCTCGAAAGTGTCATCTGTCATCGACAGCACATTCGATTCAGAACCAACAGCGATTATCCGCTTTCCTACACAAGCCAGAGCCTGACAAAATGGTTGACGTGCAGATGCAGTGTATACTTTGCCTCCCGTGAACAAGTACCTCTTCAAGAAGCTCCCTCCCAGCATTCCTCGGGTGATTGACTATTTCATCAACCTTTCCTCTTCTCCTGCCAGAGGAGCAGAGAAGGAGTCAAAAGAGGGGCTATAGAAGTAATAATCGTTAGTGTGGATCAACTATCTCCGACCTCTGCAATTGGCTTGCAACAGAGTGTCGCGGATGAAAGGGTGATTGTTTCTTGTCCATCGACAGAATTCTCGTGGTGGGCGCAGGTCAAATGGGCTCCGGGATCGCGCAGGTCGCAGCCGAGGCCGGCCTCGAGGTGTCCCTAGCCGATCTATCAGTAGACTATGCTCGCAAAGGCGTAGACCGCATACTCAAAAGCCTCAACCGACAGGTCGAAAAAGGACGCCTGACTGAGGAAGACAAAGAGGACACAGTATCGAGGATCAATTGCGTACCGGACTACTCAGCAGGCGGCGATGTAGACCTGGTGATCGAAGCAATCGTTGAAGATCCAAAGGTCAAATCCAAGCTCTTCGCGGAACTGGCGTCGATATGCCCTCCAGAAGCAATATTCGCCTCCAACACGTCCTCAGTATCCATAACGTCCCTGGCCCGTGATTCGGGGCGCCCCGATCGTTTCATCGGAATGCACTTCATGAATCCCGTCCCTGTGATGCAGCTCGTGGAGGTTGTACGCGGCCTCGCGACCTCAGATGAAACATGTGAAATCATCGTCGACCTCGCCAGGAGAATGGGCAAAGAACCTGTTGTTGTCGCGGATTCGCCTGCCTTCATAGTCAACAGGATGGCCATTCCGATGATAAATGAAGCCATATTCGCACTTTCGGAGGGCATATCAGATGCCGAGGGCATAGACGCCTGCGCAAAGCTGGGGCTCAATCATCCCATGGGCCCGCTGGCCCTCGGGGATCTGATCGGTCTCGATACGGTTCTGTCCATACTCGAAGTCATGTTTCAAGAGACCGGGGATCCCAAGTACAGGCCCTGCCCGCTCCTGCGGAGGATGGTGGCCGCTGGCAGACTTGGACGCAAATCAGGCCGAGGATTCTATGAATACTCCTGATTCAAATCTTCGCTAGGAGGTGGCAAACCTTGAGCAAAGACTGTGTCAAACTTCAGTTCGACGATTGTGTGGCAACGATCACCATATCCCGCCCAACGGCGCTCAACGCCCTAAACAATACAGTTCTGGCTGAACTTGCTTCGGCAATCGAAGAGGTTGGAGAGAATCGTGCGTGCCGTGCCCTGATCGTCACCGGAGAAGGCAGCAAAGCGTTTGTAGCTGGTGCAGATATCCAAGAGATGGCAAGCCTTACTCCTGACGAGGCCGTCGCCTTCTCCCGGCATGGCCAGAGGGTATTCAGCGCTATCGAACGGTTGCCGATTCCAACCATAGCCGCAGTGAACGGGTATGCCCTCGGAGGAGGCTGCGAGCTCGCGCTCGCGTGTGATATCCGGTTGGCCTCGGAAAATGCCCGCTTCGGCCAGCCCGAGGTGGGCCTCGGGATCATACCTGGATTTGGCGGCACTGTACGCCTTCCCCTGGCCATCGGACGTTCCCGCGCCGCCTACATGATACTCACAGGTAGACACGTTTCCGCCCGGGAGGCGTACGAAATGGGCCTCGTGTCTGAAGTGATGACTCTGGAATCCCTTCTTCCAAGGGCGGAAGAGTTAGCCCGGGAAATGGCCACCAAAAGCCATGTGGCCATAGGATATGCGAAACGCCTGTTGTTCCCTGATGATGAGGCACTCGCCCGGGAAGCCCAGCGGTTCGGACAATGTTTCGCAACTGATCATCCGAAGGAGGGAATGTCTGCATTCCTAGAACGCAGACCCGCGAAGTTCTCTGACTGAAATACAGCCCGTCCAGCGCGGTTGGCTTATCTCGCAACTCTCGCTCGATCTCTGCGTTGTCTGAGGTCCATGACTCAGCTCTGCAGCGTTGAAACACTGTTCTTGAGTTGCTCAGCTGCCGGTGCAACTGCCGGGCAAGGGAATGGACAACTTTATGGGAAATAAGAAAAACTGTAGATGTTTTCGATCCACAAAACATGCAAGGATTCCAACGCCAACTGTGATTTTCTTTCGGGCCAGGGCTCGAGTTGCGGTTCCTGCACTCGTGCTGCTCAGCCTCGTTGTTTTCTCGTCGTCAGTTTTCGGAGAGAGCGCGACAGGCACATTCGATGTCCTGTTCTCCGATTCTGTCGTAGTGCCCATTGGCAACGGCGTGACCTTCGAACGAAGGACGTCATTGACCTCGTCCGGATGGATTCAGATGTCAGTAATACGCGTCAACCTGTCCTCACCCGGTATCGCTGTGGGGCCCGTCTTGGCAGATGGCTCACTCACCTCGCCGAAGGCTGTGACATCCATAGCCGATGCGGCTGGACTGATTGCTGCGATAAATGGTGACTTTTTCGACATCGGCGCCACTTCGGCTCCGCTTTCCTTCCTGGCTCAGGGGGGAAAGATGATACGCTCTCCGCGGAAAGATCCTGACTTCGCCTCACTTGCGATCTGCAACGACGGCACAGGGCTTCTCGGGCAATGGAGATGGGAAGGTGTCCTAAGAGGTCCGAACGGGCTCGAGATCACCCTCGCCGGCCTGAATGAGATATCGGTCCCGGCCGACCTGGCTGTAATTTACGATCAACACTGGTCGTGGGCGAGACACCCAGGCAACGCCGATGTCTGGCATCTGATGATCCGCGACGGGATCGTCGAATCGTGCGCGAGCGGGTGGCCGACACCTCGGCTTTCCTCGCTAGGGGACGGCAATGGAGCTAGCGATGCTCCCCGAGGCTGGCTCGGCACTCCGGGCGAAGCTGGATTGACCATCGACGGAGACGCTTGTCCTTCGACGCCATCGTACGATGGCGTCCTCTATGTCGTTTTGAGGGGATATTCAGCGCAGATTGCCCAGGCGCTTTCGCCCGGAGACCGCGTTTCCATTGAAGGGTCGCTTACGCCTCCAACACCCGGCTTATGGACTGCCTTTTCTGGCAAACCGGTGCTCGTCCAGGACGGCGCCGTTGTTCGCGGTCTGTGGCAATACACAGGGATTCAGTCTTTACTTGCAGCCCCGCGCACCGCCGTTGGCCTCTCAGAGGACGGCACTGCCCTCATAATGGCAGTAGTCGACGGCCGCCTGCCCGGCGCGAGGGGTGTCACACTTGACGAATTGGCAAAGATAATGATCTCGCTCGGCGCCCATGAGGCCCTGAACCTCGATGGCGGCGGTTCTTCCACCGCAGCTATCCTAGACCCGGTCACCGACTGCGTAATTCTGGCCAACCGCCCCTCAGGAGGCGTCCAACGGCGTGTACCATATGCGGTTGGTGTGTGGAACACAACACCACAACCCGCAAATGACGATACAGACAAGATCGATCTGGGGAAACTCGAACAACCGATCCCTGCCTTCATCTCAGTTTCGGTGGAAGCCGAACGCACAGGCAATGGCATAGGAGACTCCGGAGCACCTGAAGCCATTGATAAACCTGTCCGCACACGCCTCGGGTCGTTTCCCTCTATTGAAGCGGCGATTGCAGGGACGCCCTCATTTCTCGCAGGGCCTGAAGTCTCTTTTGATACACATTCCAAAGCGATTTTCACAGTAACCATGTATGACGCGTTAGGACGACGCATGGATTCTGCCGATATCCCAGATGACGTCGAGATCATCTGGGAGGCAATTCCCCCAAAGAATCTACGCGGCATGCCACTCCCAGAGGAGCTGTGGTCCGTGTCGGAGGATCGGCTCTCCGCTGTCCTATTCGGCAGCGCGCCAGGCCGATTCGAGATCACAGTCAGGGCTGAACGATCGCCAGCTCCCGAAGAGGATCAGCTTCCAGAAATCGGCGACGGATGTTTACCCTTTGCCCAAATACGTCTGGCTGCCCGCGCCGTCGACCCCTGGCCCATGGGCGCGGCAAGTGGCTCTACGCCGACCAAAGAGGCAATGAACCGCCTTGCGCTAGTTGACGATTTCGAGGGCCGCACCTCATGGACTGGGGCAGCATCTTCCACAGCGGTTAGGTCAGTCGTGACTACTGCAAACGTGGAAGGACCTACACCCGACTTTCCCGCCCCAACCGTGGACCAAGTTGACAATCTTCCAACTCCCTCGGGCGCTGTAATCATCCTTGAGTATGATCTGAGGAGCCCGGAACAGACCCGCGCAGCGTACATCAGGCCTTCTAGTCCCGTAGCGCTGCCTTCGGGAACATCAGCCATACGGATGTGGGTATATGGGGATGGTGCAGGCCACTGGCTTCGCGCCACAGTCCAAGATTTACTGGGACAGGAAACCCCCATCGATTTTCCGCGGATTAGCTGGATAGGATGGAGGGTCGTAGAAGCGCCCATTCCTCAAACGCTAGTTCCGCCACTCTGCCTTTCCCAAGTGTACGTTGTCGAGTTCAAGCCCGAGCTTCAGGCAGCAGGAAGAATAGCCATTGACAACATAGCTGCCGTCTTGGCCCCAACCGTCCCTCAACCGGCCGGTCAGGCTGTTGACACACTTCTCTGTTCGGCCCCTGGTCGACAGATCGTGAGAATTGACGGGGTGCGATTGCCGCTGCCATGGCCCGATCTTCTGGCCGAATTTGAACAATTCCGGTTAGGTAATGACCTGGAACTAGTGGTAGTTTTGAGAGGGACAAATGCCGTCGACATAGATACTCTCGGCGTCGGTGCGGCACTCACAGACCCCCTCGAGGCAAAACTCCTGCTGGAAATGTTGAAGGGCTTAGCTGATGGCACGACCTCGGTGGTGCTTGTTCAGGATGCTCCTACCGATAGGAAACTCACCAGTGACATGGAAGCCATGATCGACGGGGTGAAGGTCATCTGGCGAAAGTCGTCACCCCAATGAGAAAACGAATCTAATACCGGATGAGATAGCCTGAAGAAATGGAACGTATCGCCGTCGCTATCATCTCCACTACAACAAGGCGAAAGCCCTTTTTCAGCATTGTATCGGACGTACTAATACGCTAAATACCCCCGCAAATATGGGATTATGCAGTAATGCAAAAGAGGAACCAGCCACAACGACTCGTTCCTCTGGCTTTTTATGGTCAGCCACGGGCCAAGACGGCCCGCGGGCATGACCAAATAGAGTACAATATCGAACCGACGCCTTTTACCTCTTGGAAAACTGAGGCGCCTTTCGGGCCTTCTTCAGGCCGTACTTATGGCGTTCTTTCATGCGCGAATCACGCGTGAGAAGCCCTGCTTTCTTAAGAACGGGCCTCAGTTCAGGCTCGCCCTCACAAAGCGCCCTGGCTATTCCATGACGTATCGCCCCAGCCTGCCCGCTTAGCCCGCCACCTGACACGTCGGCAATGGCATCATATCTGTCCATCCTATTCGCGACCTCAAACGGCTCGCGTGCAAGCAACTCCAGGGTCTGGCGTCCAAAATACTCCTCACTTGGTTTGCCGTTGACCGTGATCTTCCCGGTTCCCGGCGTCAGCCGCACACGGGCAACTGAGCACTTGCGCCTTCCCGTCGCGGCATACTGCAATTGCGCCACAGAGTAATCCCCCTTCCTCGCCCGGTTATACCGTTATTTCGAGCGGCTCAGGCATCTGCGCCGCATGCGGGTGTTCCGGTCCCGCATAGACTTTGAGTTTCTTAGCCATCTGCCGTCCAAGCCTGTTCTTTGGAAGCATCCCAACGATCGCTTTCTCCACCGCTTTCTCAGGCTTAGTCGAAAGAAACTCTTCATAGTTCATCTGGCGAATCCCACCAGGATATCCCGTATGCCAATAGTGAATCTTGGTCTGACGCTTGTTCCCCGTCAGGACTACCTTATCAGCGTTGATGACTATCACATGATCGCCCATGTCCATATGAGGAGAGTAGACCGGCTTATGCTTGCCCTTGAGTATCTGGGCCACTTCGCTTGCAAGCCTGCCCAAGGGCTTTCCCTCGGCATCCACAACATACCACTTGCGCGATATCTCCTCCGCCTTAGGCGTGTATGTGCGTGACATCAGGTTCCCTCCCAGCTTCAACTGCTCGTCTGAGTGCAATCAGTGGTTCCGGGGTTTGGCGCCACTGGTACAAAACTCACCAAGCAATTTTAATATAGCCAAAATAGACTGTCAAGGCGAGGCGAGACCACCTATGGGTTCTGGGTAGGCTACTTTCATCAAGTAGAGTCCGTCCGCCGGAGCGGTCGCAGGCCCGAGTTTTCGATCTCGCAATTCAAGCAATCTTCCCGGACCCTCCGAATCCATTCTGCCCATCCCAACCTCCAAAAGCGCTCCTACTATAGTACGCGCCATCTTGTATAAGAACCCATCCGCCTCGATCTCCACAACCAC
>DUWJ01000405.1 GCA_012842765.1 Bacillota bacterium
CCTTGAACCCCACTGTCCGAACTGAGCAACTCCAGAACCCGCCCTCTCGCGCTGGAAAGGCGATCCGACTGAACGGCCTCGTGAAGATCAGCAGCAGCCTGTGCAAGCTCACGCCCGATATCCTCAACGTTGCGCGCAGCAATCAAATTCTGGGCTGCAGCGGTCAGGACCGGCTCTGCACTCCCAATCCCCGCAAACTCGTCCCTTTCAAGCATTGTCCTTTGCATGTCCACGTAACCCATGGCACCAAGCCTGGCCATGTCGAGCGCCGTCAACTCCCCAGGCAGTCTTATGAGTCCAACATATCGTCCTATGACAAGAGCGTCAAACAGAAGCACAATCGACGCAAGCAAAAGCAGGGCAAGCCAATCGAGTTCGCCCATTCTGACAACTCTCGGCCTTCTTACCTTTCGCCACTTGACCGGTTGATCATTGGGCGCGGTACGGCGATAAGCTAATGTTGTCATACCGCTCCACTTCCACTCTGATCCCCCATCGCTTGAGGGAGTTTTTTATCAGATCGAGGCTGCTCTCAAGCACCTGCGGATCTCCTACAGCCTTGATCACAACTGGGTTGACCGGTATCGGCTTCTGGTTTACAAGGATCTGCGGACCTGCAGAACGAATCGACGACGTGGCCACAAGCCTCTGCCCGCCGACCTCAATCCCTTGCGCTCCTGCAGCATACAGCTCGTTCACAGCGTCGCGAACATCCTTATCCTGCACTACTTCGTCACTTGTAAACCCACCTTCAGCATCGTACATCGACACGAGAATACCCGAACCTGACAGCGCCGAATATCCCGCAGCGCGCCTCAACTCATCCAGAGAAAGCCTGAGGGAGTCAGTCTCGTCGCGCAATAGGCGCACCCTATCTTGCATCGTTCGTGGGGTAATGACGTTTGCCTTGCCACCCGCGATTTCGATGTCTATCGGCGCGGCTAGATCAGTTAAGACTGGGCTCTTCTGAATTGCGTCTATTGCCGAAAGCGATAGGACGTGAGCGGTATCCTCAACTACGATCCTTCCATCCTGTCCTGCAGAGACGGTTATCATCGCCTGACCCGTAACCGCAATCACCTGCGGGTCGGAATTGACTATGCCGAGTACCGCCTCGCGCCTACGGTTCTCCTGCTCACGCTCTATGACGTCGCCCGTTGCCCTTCCGTAGTATCCGATGATGTACGCGATGGACTCCGCGTCATTCGCCTTCGATACCTCGAACTTGAACTTGGCAAGAGCGTCCCTCACAGCCGTATTCCTATCAAGACCAAGCTTCACCGCTTGAGCCTCGTAGTAATCGGCAAGGGACATGGCCCCACGGCGAAGCAATTCCGTATTCGAGACCTCACCCGGAAAGCTAATGAGCTCTGCAGCACGGGCAAGTACCAGAATATTGACGAAGAGAAGAATTATTATTATTCCTGTAAGCCATTGTCTCTTCCTCCGAACCAACTTGGTCGTTTCAGTCTTCGATTTGGAAGCCATGTAAACGCTCACCTCATCTCAACCGTGACAAGATTGCACTAAAGAGCTTAGGGCCGAGTATGATAGCTCCCACTATGGCCGCTCCAACAGCCGACACCAACACGGCGCCGGCAGCGACATTCTTTGCCTCAGCCGCAAGCGGATCATATTCGCTGGTGACCAGATCCACGCAGTGCTCAATAGCAGTATTCACCATCTCCGCGGTAATAACCATTGCAACAGCTAAAGCGATTATGCCCGCCTCCTGGACACTCAGCTTAAGAAGGATTGAGACTATTCCAACTGCTGCAGCTGCGATCCAATGCACGCGAATATTCCGTTCGCTCCTGAACGCCTGTGAAATCCCTATCCCGGCATACCTAAAGCTCTCGCGTAAATTGCGCGCTTTCAAAGCATCCGCCCCCACTTAGCGCGGCAGGCCTATCCGGTTCATCACCGATTCCTCTAACCCTCTCATGCGCGCCGCGTCCTCATCATTTTCGTGATCGTAGCCCGAAAGATGCAGTACGCCGTGGACTGTGAGGTAACAGACTTCCCTGGAGAGAGAATGTCCGTAGTCTTTAGCCTGGCTCTCGGCGCGTTCCAGCGATATGACTATATCGCCTAAGAGAACGTCTTCTTCTGCCGCGAATTCGTAATCCATCCCCTCGTATTCAGTAGGAGGAATGACGTTGGGCCAATCAGGGCACTCCGTTATTTCAGCACACTCGTCGTCCGCAATCAGCGCGTCTGGATCCTCCAGGGGAAAGGAAAGGACATCCGTTGGAGCCTGTATCCCCCTGTAAGTTTCGTTCAATCGGGCAATTTCTGCGTCATCAACAAAGCTCACATCTACTTCATAGTTGTCGTCTCCTAAGACTGTCTGTAGCGCTATCAAAACCGCCTCCTCCACCTGGGCCTCTAGTTCATCTGTGACTTCGACTTTGTCTTGCCTGTTCAAGATCTCAGCAGGCATCTCCGTCCCCTCCGCATGCTTTTTCGGAGCACTTCATCTCTCGACCCTATTATCTCCATGTTCGGGCGAGGACTCACCCGCCCCGTCCTGTGCCGCCACCTTCACCTCTTCCAGCTCTCGATCCGTCCCCGGCTCGTGCGGAGGCAACTCAGGGTATTCGACGCGCTCGTGGTATACTCCACTTAGTACACTGATAAAAGCTCGTTCAATCTCGCTCAGCTCTCTCAGAGTGAGATCGCACTCATCAAGCTGACCGTCGGAGAGCTTGTCCTTGATGATCTTTCTCACGGTATTTTGGACTTGCCAGGAAGATGGATTGGACATTGAACGCACAGCCGCTTCCACTGAATCCGCAAGCATCACGACGGCTGCCTCCCGCGTCTGAGGCTTTGGCCCCGGATACCTGAAATCCTTTTCATCAATGCAAAGGTCCCGTTCGCTCTCGGCAGCTCTAGCATAGAAGAACAAAACCAGCCCGGTACCGTGGTGTTGCTGAATAATGCTGATGACTGGCGCAGGCAACTTGTACTGCCTTGCCAACTCGACGCCGTCCTTCACATGCGACGTTATCACCAACGTGGAAAGGGCCGGACTTATCTTGTCGTGCGGATTGGCCTGAGCAAACTGGTTCTCCACGAAGAAATACGGGCGCTTCAATTTCCCGCAATCATGGTAAAGAGCACCCACTCGCACTAGCAGCGCATCGGCTTCAATGGCTTGAGCTGCCGTTTCAGCCAGGTTTCCCACGAGAATCGAATGGTGATAAGTTCCGGGGGCTTCCAAAAGAAGCCTTCTCAGAAGCGGATGACCAGGATTTGAAAGTTCAAGGAGACGAAGGGAGGATGATACCCCGAACAACGTCTCAAAAAACGGAAGCGATCCCAGCGTCATCACGGTCGATATTATACCATTCACAAATCCCAAATACCACCTGGACACTATTTCCGGCTCACCAAATGCCAGCCCATAACAGACTGAGACTGCGGCAACCGCTGTTCCTACCGCCACGACCGCTCGAGTCATATTCGCCCTCTCATGAAGGTCATGCGCGGAGTACGCTCCTGCCGCTCCAGCTGCCAGTGAAGCCAGCATGGCAAACATGTTGCCCCTGAGTAACACTCCTACAAGGGCTGCCACAGACAAGTTGACAACAAGGGCCATCTCTAAAGATGCGAGAAACGAAATGATCATGGTGGCAAAGGCAGCTGGCACCAAATAGGCCGCGTAGTCAGGAGTCAAGTTCGCAAGAATGCTGGCAAGCAGTAAAACCAAGAGCCCCGCTATGGCAACCAGCGACAGCATTCCCTGTTCATTGGGCGCGTGCGCAGGAAAATTCTGGAGATAAATCGCTACGTACCCCACAGCGAGCGCTGTAGTGGAAATCACTCCCACCCAGCCAAGTATCGACCCACGGGCTCCGAGCAGGCCCAGATCTCTCAAAATCTCTATCGTCTCTTGCGTTGCCGGCTCGCCGCGCCTGATAATATTCTGCCCTTTCTGAACATAGACGGGCTGAACAAGATCAGCCTCTTCCTCCGCAGCTTTCTCCACTTTTGCAAGGCTGAGAGAGAGGTTGGGCCGAATCGCAGAAACGACTATCCGCGAAATGGGCGCCACGTATTCAGGCGCAACACCCTTTTCCAGCAACGCCTCGGGAATACCCGCCGCAATCTCCTGCAGATTGGAATCGGTTATTCGGTTCTCCCGCATTACACTGCCGACAAGCGCGACCGCAATATCCCGGGCGTCCTCGCGTTCAGCCTCATCCATTGATGCCAAAAGAGCAAGGTCCTCTGCAGACACTGAAATGCCCTCGCCATCATCGATTATGGCGGCCGCACGGCGACCGACCGCCGCCAGGTCTTCTTCATCAGGCATCTCGCTGCGCGCCGAATCCACCGCGGAGAAGACAGACTCTACCGCTTCCTCGGACATGTAAGAGCATGACTGATTTATCTCGTAGTTGTCCGGGAAACTCGGAGCATTCTTCAAGTATGTCTTCCGAGCCTCTTCCCTCAGCTTCTCAGTAGCAACACGATTCACAATTGTCCTTTGGGCCTGAATATCACGTTTCGCAAACTGCCCCTCTTCCAGCGTAACCGCCTGGGGTAACAGCGCCGATGCGACAATGAGAGACCCCAAAATCACCGTCGCCACAGCAACTGCAATCCTACTGCTCGCGAAGGTCTTAACGCTTGAGCCAAATCGCCTCGCGCTCTCTTTTCTAGACAGCTGTGCCAACGGCATCACCCCTTCTCATTCCGTCTCCGCCATCTTTACTCTCCCCGGGACAGGTCGACACCGAGTTGCTCCTTCTTAGCCCTCTCAGCATCGTATCTCTCATAGGCCTGAACTATCTTTTGTACCAGCTCATGTCTGACAACGTCCTGGTCGTTCAGGTGGACGAACTCTATGCCATCCACTCCGGCAAGCACCGTCTGAACATCTTCGAGGCCGGAAAACTTCCTGTTGGGGAGGTCTATCTGAGTAATATCACCAGTAACCACTGCCTTTGAAGAGAACCCCAGACGAGTCAGGAACATCTTCATCTGCTCCGGCGTGGTATTCTGAGCCTCGTCAAGTATGATGAACGCGTCATCCAATGTCCTCCCGCGCATGTACGCAAGTGGCGCGATCTCAATTATGCCCTTTTCCTTGTAGCGCTCAAACATTTCGACACCGAGTATGTCAAAGAGGGCATCATATAGTGGCCGCAAGTAAGGGTCCACCTTTTCCTGCAAGTCGCCGGGGAGGAACCCGAGCTTCTCCCCCGCCTCCACAGCAGGGCGCGTAAGAATAATTCTGCTGACGTGCTTGGCCTTCAAAACCGAAACAGCCATGGCCATCGCCAGATAAGTCTTGCCGGTTCCTGCCGGGCCAATGCAGAAGACTATGTCATTCCTCCTCATTGCGTCCACGTAATGCTTCTGGCCTACAGTTCGCGGGCGAACCTGCTTTCCGCGGGCAGTAACCTGCACCACATCGCGCAATACAGAACAGAGTGTTTCAGGTCTTTCGTTCTGAGCGAGCATCACAGAGTACCTGGTTTCCCGGCCGGAAATGCGATTGCCCGCGCGTACAGCTGACTGCAAGTCGGAGAGGACCCGCATTACCTTGCTGACAGAATCCTCCGGCCCTATTACAGTCACATCATTGGCACGGGCTACTATTTTGCATTCGAGAAGTTCCTCGACTAGCCTTAGATTCTCGTCCCGGTTACCGAAAAGTGCAGCTGCCTCTGAATTATCATTGGTGCAGAACCTAGCTTCAACAACCGGATTGCTCAAATGAGATTACTCCCTCCTTCTCACAGTTGATGCGAAATAGCAATAGCCTTGCTAGAAAACATCATC
>DUWJ01000406.1 GCA_012842765.1 Bacillota bacterium
CCCGACGATCGCCGAAGCTCATGGCACAACACCCTCCAGGGTCGAACGGGCCATGAGGCATGCGATCGAAACGGCGTGGAATCGCGGGGACATCGACTTCATTAATCGGATATTTGGCCATACTGTCGACGCTGAGAAGGGGCGTCCAACCAATTCTGCCTTCATAGCCCGTGTAGCCAGCAAGGTAAGGATAGACCTGGCAGGTCAGATCATCAGCTGATTGTGTCATTGTGCTCCTAGACTCTGGCGAATGGCCTACGCAGCTCGGGGAATCAATAAGTGTATGGGGTACGATGGGGTCGATGGCAAACAGAGCATTGGAGCGGAGGATTCCGCGGGAAACGCCCGTGTTCGCATCAGAGGGACAGCCAGAGCTGACCGTAAAACGAAGAATCTAATTTCCCGGCTCCGACCCGGGGAAATTGCAGTGATAGCCCATGCCGATATAGATGAAGTGTCGGGACGAGCCTTGGTTGAAGCGTGCCCTAAAATGGTGATAAATGCCGACCGTTCCATCACCGGCAGATACAGGTGCCTGGGTCCTGGGATTCTGCTGGATGCGGGCATTCCGGTGCTGGATGGGGTCGGCCCTCATCTTTTGGACGTGGTTGCGGACGGAGATGCCCTGGAAATAGAAGGAAATGAGGTTTTCAAAGAGGGAAAGCCTATAGGCGTCGGGGTGTGGGTGACAAGGGACAGCCTTGAGGCCGCCTACATCGAAGCCGAGGAGAATCTCGATGCCGAGCTGGAGAAATTCGTCGTCAATACTCTTCAGTATGCAATCAAGGAGAAGGACATAATCCTCGGGGACATAGACATCCCCCCGTTGGAGACCCAGATTCACGGCAGACACTGCCTGATCACGGTGAGGGGCCCTAGATACAGAGAAGACCTCGACGCCGTTGCTTCCTACATCAGGGAGATGGCCCCTGTCCTCATCGGCGTCGACGGAGGCGCTGATGCCCTAGTAGAGAGGGGATTCGCGCCGGATATCATCATAGGAGACATGGATTCAGTATCCGATGAAACGCTTTTCTTAGGCGCGGAGTTGGTGGCCCATTCGTATCCTGACGGCCGATCCCCCGGCGCCGAGCGCCTCGCCAATCTCGGCCTTTCGCACAAGACTTTTGTCTGTCCCGGCACGAGCGAAGATATAGCCATGCTCCTTGCCTACGAGAAAGGAGCTTCCCTCATCGTGGCGGTGGGAACTCATTCCAATATGCTTGATTTCCTAGAGAAAGGCAGGCCTGGGATGGGCAGCACGTTTCTTGTGCGACTGAAGGTTGGATCGGTACTGGTGGACGCAAAGGGAGTGAGCCAGCTATACAGGGGAAGGCTACGGATAGGGCACATAATCGGGATCCTTTTGGCAGCGGTTGTGCCCCTAGCTGCTATAGCCTTTTTCTCTGGATCTGTGGCTGACACGGCGAGGTTGATCTACCTCAAAATCCGTGTGATGTTGGGCCTGCTTTGAACCGAAAGCCGATCGGATGGGGAGATTGCCGTGATGAGTCTGCGGTATCACGTGGTATCTTTGGCGGCGGTCCTCGTCGCTCTAGGGATAGGGATTCTGCTTGGGGCTGCCATATCTGGCGGTGAAGGATTGGCGGCGCAACAGAGGACCTTGATTGACAGGCTCGATGCCGACTTCTACAGGTTGTCACAAGACCGTGACGCCTTAGCACAGGAACTTGACGCCGCGCGAAGGTATGCGGAAGAGAGCGTGCCATACATGATCCGTGGGTCTTTGGTCGGCAAGACAGTGGGAATCGTGTCCATGCCAGACGTCGATCGAGGCGATCTGGAATCTGCCAGGGATGTTTGCGAAGGTGCGGGGGCTCGAGTCGGGGCGGTCGTGGAGTTGGCCGATGTGGCTTTAGCGGGCGCCAACAGCGGACAGCTGAGTGTTTGGGCTCAGGCTATCACGTCCTCTGACATGGATAGGATCAAGAGTTTGTCGACCCAAGGCCTCGCCAAGATCAGGATGGCCGAAAGGTGCCAGTTCAGCGTGGTGCTGGCTCTGTCAGGGCCTGCTGAGGCAAAGGAAGCAGCCTTTCTTCAAGCTTTGTCTGCGGCCGCAAAGAGTGCAGGAACGCCCCTGGTAGTTGGATGGACGCGCGCTGCTGTGCTCAAGGTCCGGTCGGACGTGGCAGCCGGCAAGTTCTCGAGTCAGCTTGGAAAGGCGTTGCCCGCAGCCGAGGTTTACGGTGTTGGGACTGCGCCTGGCAATGTGGCGATGGCGCTGGCGCTTGCAGGTGCCCGCGGGGTATACGGACAGCCTCCAGCACCGGCGGCCCTGCCCGCGCAGGAGGGAAGGTAGTGCATCCGAGGGTAGCAATAGTGCCCGCGCTCAACGAAGAACCCAGTGTGGGCCAGAGCGTGGCTGCGCTTCTCCAATGCTCCGCTGCGGACTGTGTGATCGTTGTGGATGATGGATCTCGTGATTGCACCTCTGCTAGGGCAAAGGAGGCTGGGGCGACGGTGATCCGGATGGCGAAAACTGTGGGAAAGGGCGCGGCTGTAGCTACGGGGATCGCCAGAGCGCGGAAGATGGCTCCGGCGCTTCTCGTTTTTGCCGACGCGGATCTGGGACCGAGCGCAGCCGAGATGGCGTCCGTTGTGTCTGCTGTGGTTGAAGGCAGGGGAGACATGGCGGTGGCAGGATTTCCGCAGCCCATCAGTTCAGGCGGCTTTGGCCTGGTAGTCGGGCTTGCAAAGCGCGGAGTCAGGCAATTGGCAGGCTTGGATCTCAAGTGGCCTTTGTCCGGGCAGCGGGCGCTACTGGCGGAGCCGTTCTATGAGGTGTTTGCAGGGGACGGCGCCCACATGCCCAGGTTGGACAGGGGGTTCGGACTCGAGGTCGGCTTGGCGATAGATTGGGCAAGGGCGGGATACACGATTGTTGAGGTTCCCACGAATATGACTCATAGGGAGACAGGGAAGGATCTGGCTGGAATTTGTCACAGGGCGCGTCAATTCGTAGAGGTGCTTGAGGCGCTCACGATGCGG
>DUWJ01000407.1 GCA_012842765.1 Bacillota bacterium
AAGGATCTCTTGCTACGTTACAACCGCGAGCGAATACGAGCCTCGAAGCTGAAGATCAAGGAATGGGATTACTACTGCATCCTGACGGAGGAGTATGGGGCGGCATTCACAATTGCGGATTTAGGCTATGCAGGCATGGGTTCTGTGACCTTTCTCGACCTTACCGAGCCGGGTGAGATCACGCAGACTGTGATCACCGGTTTTCCCATGGGCAAGCTCAACATGCCCACAACGTCGCATGAGGGCAATGTATCTTTCGAACACAAGAATCTTAACCTTGAGTTCATTAAAGACGGTCGCCAAAGGCTGATCAACGTGTTCTTCGCCAACTTCGCCGATGGCAAACCGCTTCAGGGAACGATTCGCATGACTCAGCCAAAGCCCATGGACACGATGGTAATAGCCACGCCATTTGCCGGCAACCCTCATGCTTTTTACTATAATCAGAAGATAAATTGCATGCCTGCCGAAGGGATCCTCATGCTCGGCAGCGAAAAGAGGGCCTTCGATCCGGCGAGATCCTTCGCTGTCTTGGATTGGGGAAGGGGAGTATGGACGTACTCGAATACGTGGTACTGGGGCTCAGCCTCGGGGCTTGTAGATGGGACGCCGTTCGGTTTCAACATAGGCTATGGATTCGGAGACACATCATGCGCGTCCGAAAACATGTTATTCTACAACAACAAGGCCCACAAACTCGATCAAGTCCAATTTCACATTCCTCCCGACGATTACCTTGCGCCCTGGAAATTCACGAGCAATGACCGGCGATTCGAAATGGATTTCTACCCCATCATCGATCGGAATGCAGACATCAACGCGTTGTTCTTCCGCTCGAATCAACATCAAGTCTTTGGCAGGTTCACGGGAAGAGCGGTGCTGGACGATGGCACCGTCATCGAGCTCAAGGACTTCCTTGGGTTTGCGGAGGAAGTCAAGAACAGATGGTAACAGAGGGCATCCCCCGTGGGCGGCGGCCCATACGCGCTATCCTACTATGTGGTTGGCGGCCACGCACAGCCCCTGTTTCGCGTGTCCCAACTAGACAAGACGGCCCGAGCAAGTCATTATGAACTTGGCCGGCCCCGACGGCGATAGCCATGAGTGAGACGTTGGCCGCCTAATGGTCTTCAAACACTATTTGCAGGCTGTTTCGCAACGTTTCCATGAGCATCCTATTCGTAGGCCAAATCCAGCATTGTGCGGGTGCTGCTCTTCAGTTCACTCCGTGTTCTATAAACGGGCAAAGAATTCGAGGACTTCTGTGCATATGCAACCTTCCAGGTATGATCTCGTCTTTGAAACTTATCTCTGCCTGGTATGCTTCATGATAGGGCCATTGAAAGCGGCTCATCCCAAAATAGATCATTCTGTCGATTTCCCTTGGCCTCGATACAACCAGGTAGTTCTTGTCAGAATCAACATTTGGCAATTGGGAAGCCTCCATCCCCTTGAAGACTCCATAAGGCATTCCTTCAGCTCTATACATATCTCAATAATCCATATCGTCATCGTCATCGGTGTCAATGAAGCCAATGTATTCCAGGGGAATCTCATTTGGGTGGTACAGATACCGGAACACTCCCACAAAAACCGCAACACCCAAAATGACCCACAAACCGTTCCTCAAGCCTATCTTCATGTGCAGGTAGTCACGTCCGATATAATGCTGTAAAAAGGCCTTTGCCCTGTTGTGGTGGGTGGGGATGGGTATGGAAAGGCCACTGGTTCTCTAGTAGAATTGGAGCATGGAAGAACCAATTATCTACTAGGAGGAGAACCAATGGCTACATATCAGATTAGCATATCCGAAGAGCAATTGCATGGACTTTTTGATGGGGACCGTGGGTTAGCAAACCTTCTTGAATCAGTGCTTAACCAGGTGCTTGAAGCGC
>DUWJ01000408.1 GCA_012842765.1 Bacillota bacterium
GGGTACAGCAACATCATCCTGAACATAGCAGGCTCAGGCCTGGATGATACAACTGAAAACCTCATTGCAAATGTCAGGGAAGTATTGGCTGATGTGGATGAAGAATGCTATCTTACCGGAAGTCCTGTCATAACCAGTGATCTTCGGAGGATCACCGACCGGGACATGGTAGTGGTTAACGCAGTCTCAATAGTTGCGATCTTCGTCATCGTGATGATCGCATTCCGTTCTCCCACCGTAGCGATTGTCCTTGTCGCCGCCATAATGAGCGCGATATGGGCTAACCAAGCAATATCAGGGATCTTAGGCCAGCCGCTCTTTTTCTTCTCGGGCCTTGCCATAGGTGCGATCCAACTGGGTGCCACGGTGGACTACGCGATTCTCGTGGCCAGCACGTTCCGGGAGAAACTGGGCGAGTTGGACCCTGTAGAAGGGATGCGGAGCACCATGATAGAATGCGGGCCAGCGATTCTCAACAGCGGTCTTGCGCTGTTCGCTGCGATAATGGGGGTCTACTTTGCAACTACACTGCTGGCAGTTAAGGAATTGGGGCTTCTTCTGGCCAGAGGGGCTCTGATAAGCATGGGGGTTGCATCTGTACTGCTTCCCCCTGTGATTCTCGTGCTCCATCCTCTTTTGGTAAGAACCTCACTAAGATGGCCTGCAGGACGCGACCTGGAGCAGAATTGACGCACCAAGCTAAGAAGGAGAATACGGACAAATGGACACAAGAACCCTCATATGCCACGGGGCTGTGCGCGTTTTCGCGCAGAAAGGCTATGATGCGACATCTGTTGACGAAATTGCGGCGGCAATCGGTGTGGCTAAAGGCACGATCTACTATCATTTCAAGGGCAAAAGGGAGCTGTTCGTGGCATCGATCAAAGGTGGCCTAAGGGATCTGATCGATGAGGCGAAGGCAGCCGTAGATAGGATCGGCGACCCGATTGAACAGCTCAGCTGCATATTTGATACCCTTTTGGAGCGGCAGAGGAAATCGAAGGATTTTGTGTACTTGCTCTTCAAGGAGGCGATGGCTCCTGGCAGGGAGTGGCTCGAGGAGATATCGGAATGCTGGAATGAGCTTGCATCCCTCATATCCCACGTAGTCGACAGGGGCAAAGAAGCCGGGGCAATACAGAATCTGGAGACTGATACGATAACCAGGTATATACTGGGCTCCATGGCCACGGCGGCCATGGCCGGAATGGGTGATGGAACGCAGAATCCCAGGACTGCAGAGGGGCTGAAGAAGATCATGTTGAGGGGAATAGTGACGGCAGGCTGTCCGGTGTAGCAACGGGATGGACCGCGAGATGATGGGAGAGGTGTGCCGGGGCCTGCGAACACCGAAAATGTCCGAGGCCCTGTCCGATTGAGGCATATTCTATAGGCACCCTCTTCTATCTTCCCTTGGCGGCTTTTGAAGCGAGGTACTTCTTTGTTTCGTTGGGGAACAGTGCGTAGGAGATGGCGTCTTCCTCTGTTCCTCCGAACTCCGCCACACTTTCTCTGGCAGCCGGCATTCCAGGTTCCAGGCCATCCCCGGGCCTTCGCGTGGTGGGCGTCTCATCTCCGATAGCTTTCTTTTTCAGTTCGGGGTCTATCTTTCCTGGTGGTCTCCCGTATTCGCCGCGGATGTACGCACGCACTTCATTGGAAATTGTCTTGTACCTTTCTCCCTGGATCACGTTGAATGTGGCTTGGGTGCCCACGATCTGGCTCATGGGAGTGACCAGGGGCGGGTAACCCATCTCTTCTCTCACCCGAGGAACCTCCGCAAGGATCTCCTCTATCCTGTTCTCCGCGTTCATCTGCTTGAGCTGGGCGCGCAGGTTAGAGATCATTCCGCCGGGTATCTGGTATACTAGGACATCGGTGTTGACTTGCACAGGAGCGATGAGGTCGCTATACTCGGGCGTATTCTCGATTATCTCTCGCAGAATGGCGGCAGCTGGCCTGATTTGCCTTACATCCAGTCCGGTGTCGTGATCCGAGCCTGCGAGAGCTACTATCATGGACTCTGATGGCGGCTGCGACGAACCCAACGCAACTGTGGAGGTGGAACAGTCAACTACTGTTGCTCCTGCTTCAATCGCCTTGAGATACGTCATGGATGCCATTCCTGACGTATAGTGGCAATGAACATGAATGGGCAGGCCTACTGTCTCAACCAGTTTCCCCACGAGCTCTTCAGCGGCGTAAGGCGCGAGGATTCCTGCCATGTCCTTTATGCATATGGAATCTGCGCCGATGTCCTTGAGCTGCTGAGCGTATTTGACGTACCCATCTATGGTGTGCACAGGGCTGATGGTGTAGGATATCGTTCCCTGGAAATGGGCGCCTGCATTCTTTACGGCAAGGGCCGCGCGTTCTATATTTCTCACATCATTTAAGGCATCGAATATCCTTACAATATCTATTCCCAGCTCCACCATTTTGTTGACGAATGCATCGACCACATCGTCGGGGTAAGGCCGGTAACCGACGAGGTTCTGGCCGCGAAGCAACATCTGCATGGGCGTGTTCACAAGCGCTTGCCTCAAAAGGCGCAACCTTTCCCATGGATCTTCATCTAGATAGCGCAGACACGTGTCGAATGTTGCCCCTCCCCAAACTTCCATGGAGTAGAAGCCGACTCGATCCAAATAGGCTGCGAGCTCGAGCATGTGTTCGGTGCGCATCCGAGTGGCGAAAAGGGACTGATGGGCGTCGCGAAATGTTGTGTCGGTTATCCCCACTCTAGCGCCGTCTTTTGTTTTCGGGACCCTGATCATCTTCTCCATCCCCCTTTCGGGCGAGATTAATCGGCGTCCTCTGACGCGCTTAACACATAGTATAGCACCTCTTCTGTCAAATGGGCAGCAACCTAGGGAGGTTTTAGCAGATCCGCTTGTGGGACATCCCGGTTGGAGGATGGATGATGTTGGGTGGCGAAGATCTCTGTAGTGCGGAGGTGAAGTAGGGATGTCACAGCTGGTCGTTGTAGATGGGGATATCGTCGATGTTGAGGAGGCGCACGTGAGCGTGCTTGACAGGGCCAATCTCTTCGGGGACGGACTATACGAAGTCATTCGATGCTACTCGGGATGCTTGTTCGAGTTGGCAACCCACGTGTCACGCATTCTTGAAGGCGCGAAGGCGCTCGGCATCTTGCATGATTGGACATCGGAGTCGGTGGAATTGGCGGCCAGGCGGCTGCAGGCCGAGACGGGGATTATGGAGGGCGAGATGTACATCCAGCTTTCGAGGGGCCCGGCGGTTCGGACGCACTACTTCCCCAAGATACAGTCGCCAACCATGTTTATCACGCTTTCGCCTGTCAGGCCCATCCCGGAAGGAGCGCGCACAGTCGGGACTTCCGTCATTACCTGCCCGGACATGCGACATGGCTGGTGCCATTTGAAGACGGTGAATCTGTTGTCGAACTGTCTTGCCAAAGAAAAGGCCGCAAGGCATGGGGTGTGGGAAGGGCTCATGCTGAGGGGGCTGGACCGGAGCGCGTTGCCTCGGACTGTGGAGGAATACTGCGATGTGCCTGGGGAACTGTCCGGGGCAAGGCCGGGGGATGATGTTGCGGGGTGGGTTACTGAAGGCGCCAGCGCCAATCTGTTCGTTGTGAAGGACCGGCGGATCGCTACTCCCCCTGCCTGCAACATTTTGCCTGGGGTTACGCGCCGAATCGCGTTGGAGCTTGCGGAATTGGCCGGGCTTGACGCAGAGGAGAGGCCCGTTGCGGCAAAGGAGCTTCTCACAGCGGATGAGGTTTTTCTGACCAGCACTATAGGGGAGATAATGCCCGTGGTCAACATAGATGGACATTTGGTGGGCGCAGGAGAACCTGGCCCCATAACCAAGAGGCTTGCTGAGATGTACACAGACCGCGTGGCAAGTGCCGTGTGTCAGTGAAGGGTTGATCGTTGGCCAAAAGAATGTAGCTCGCCGCGCCTTGCGCCATGTGGGGGCGCGACCGCGGCGAGCTCTTGATTCACCGGCTGTTTGTTCTCATCATGCCGGAAAACCCAAGCCCGGGCAGTTTCTAAAACTCGAAGACGGACTTGATAAGGCCTGTGTGTCCGGCATTGAGGTTGGCCTCGATTGCTTGTTTGTAATCCTCGAGCGCAAATTTGTGTGTGAGAAAATGGGCCAGTTTCAGTCTCTCTGTGCGCAACAGCTCTACTGCTACTTCATACGTGCGCATCCGGCGTCCTTCGAATTTCTCCGTGGAGCACCAGAAGGATCCGCGGACCTGTACTTCTTTTAACCATATTGGAGTCCAGTCCACGCCCTTGGGGAAAGACGCTAGCCCCACGAGGACCATGGTACCGTGGGGGAGGGTGAACCGGAGGGCATCGTCTATGCTAGTGGAGCTCCCTACGCAGTCGTAGACTATGTCGGCGCCGCCCAAAACGACTTTCTTGCCGAGCATCGGGTCGAGGAGCTTGGCGTCGAGGGCTTTTGCAAGGCTCGTATAGTAGTCTGATGAGCGACTCATGTACACTACCTCGTCCGCCCCGCATTCTTTTGCGGCCTCTCCTTGAAATGGGTATTTGGCCAATGCTACGATGCGGGCTTTGCCGCCCAAAGCCCGGATGGCGGCGATGGCCGACAGACCTATTACTCCGCAGCCTATCACGAGAACGGTCGAGTCGTCGCGCGGGAAATTCCTCATAACCGGGTGCAGGGAGGAACAAAAGGCGTCCACAAGCACTGCGTCCTCAAAGGAAACATTATCAGGAATGGGGATGAGTTGTGTGTAATGGGCTACGAACTCCTCGCTCCAGCCTCCGCCGGTGTCGCGGCATGAGCCGATTGAGAAGCCGGGGGAGACCGTTCCTTCGGTGAAGTTATAGCACAGGGAATAATCCCCGCGTGCGCAGGCGGGGCAGACAGGGTCTATCCCCCGCTGTGCGCAGGAGAGCAATGGATCCACAAGAACGCGGGAGCCCAAAGGCGTCTTGTCGGCCAGCCTCTCTGCGGCGATATCCCCCATCTCCACTACGTATCCGCAATTCTCGTGGCCTATTGTGAACGGGAACGATGCAAATGGCGAAGTGGCCGGCGAGTCGTGGAGCTGAATGAGGTTCTTGTCGCTCCCGCAGAACCCGGCGTACTTAGTCTTCACCCTCACCCATTCCTGATTGGGCAGGGAAGGGGGAGAGACGTTTCTAAACACGATATTCGAAAGCCCATCGTAGTAAGCCCTTTTCGACAGGGGCCCGAATATTGTGGAGTAGGCATACCTAGGAACTGAGCCTTCAAACTGAATTGCTTTCATTTTATGAGCCCCATATCTTTCCCGTGCTTTTCGAGAAGGCCGAGGGCGAAGTCTATGTCTTCATCGGTATGGGCGGCGGTGACGTTTGCCCTCAGCCGGCAGGTGTTCACGGGCACCGCCGGATGGAGTATGGGAGATACGAACATGCCGTCCCTGTGAAGTCTCGCCGTAAGCTCTAAGGTCGGTTCTTCCTGTCCGATTATTATAGGTATGACGCAAGACTTGGTGTTAAGGGTGTCATATCCCAAAGCATTGAGGCCGCCGACGAATCGGTCGATGTTTCGGCGGACTGCGGCCAGAAGCTGTGGCTCCTCGTCAATCACTTCCAGCGCCGCTGTGATTGCTGCGGCTGACGCCGGCGGTATTGCTGCGCTGAAGACGAACCCGCGGGCGTTGTGGCGGAGGAACTCAATGAGGTCGTGCTTGCCTGCAACGAAGCCGCCTGCGGCCGGCAGGGTCTTTGAGAGAGCTCCGCTCAACATCTCCACGTCGTGGGGGTCCATGTGGAAATACTCGAGGATGCCGTGGCCGGTTTCGCCTAGGACGCCCAATGAATGGGCCTCATCGACCATGAGCCATGCGCCGTACTGCCGACAGATCTCGACGAGCTCGGGAAGTGGGCAGACGTCTCCATCCATGCTGTAGACTGCATCCACTATTACGAGTTTGCCGTCGTACTTGTCCTTTCCGGCCTCGAGAAGTCGCTTCAGGTCATCCATGTCGTTGTGCTTGAAACGTTGGAATGTGGCGTTGCACAGTAGACAGCCATCGATGATGCTAGCGTGGCTCAGCTTGTCTGTAATGACCACGTCGTTTCTTCCCAGCAGAGTCTGTATCGTGCTGAGGTTTGCGACATATCCAGAGCTGTAGGCTATTGCATCCTCTTGACCTAA
>DUWJ01000409.1 GCA_012842765.1 Bacillota bacterium
GCTCGGGTTGGATGAGGAAGAACCAATCCGGGACATATGCGGACTGCTGGAGTCCGCAGGGGTGAAGGTATATCCGAAAGAGGTAATGTCGGAAGCCTTCTTTGGCCTATCAGTTGGGCCGGATTGCGGAGGGCCTGTTGTAGTTGTGAACGTATGGGATAGGATCTCAGTGGAGCGTTGGATATTCACCGCTGCGCATGAACTTGGCCATCTCTTGCTCCACATGGATTCGTATGACGTAGACAAACTCGACGAGAATGAGGCGGAAGAACAAGAAGCAAACATCTTTGCAAGCTACTTTCTCATGCCTGAGGCAGTATTTCAAAAGGAGTGGCAAGATACCCGAGGGTTGCCATTCTTAGACCGCGTCCTCAAAGTAAAGAGGATGTTCAGAGTCAGCTACCAGACCGTGCTCTGTAGACTTGCAGAAACCATGAATCCACGCGGTAATGTGTGGCGCAAGTTCCAGGTTGATTACAAAAAGCGCTATGGGAAAACCCTGAAAAGAGCAGATGAACCCCAGCCTGCATCAACTGACAAGTTCATGGCTTCCTACTCTGAGTCTTATCGGGCTCATGAACCCGAAAGGCTCAGCGAAACCGACTTCATTCCAGATAAACTTGCTCGACTGGTAAGGCAGGCACTGGAAGATGAGGTGATCTCTTTGAGTCGCGCTGCAGACATGATGGGCATAGATATTCAGTCGATGCGGAACATGACTTTGTCATGGGCAGACTGTCCATGAGCATGGAACATAGCTCTCAGTCAATCGTGATCGATAGATTGACTTTCTCGACAGCGACAGGTCCATCGTGCCTCTGATTTCAAAACACCTTGGGAAGCTGCATGTAATAAAACCTGTATTCGAAGAGGTTAACGGCCTCCATGAATCCCAATGCGAGCCGTTGGGGATCACCATAGTCGACCTCACACTTGATCAGTATAAAGAAGCCGGTTCATTTGTGGGCGGCCTTGCACGTGCTTCGTTCTTGCACGCCACAATGGCTGGCTGTGCATTACAAATGATAAGCGCTTGCGAAGTGAGTGTTGCCGGCACGGCATTAATGCAGACTACCCCCAACCGATACCTAGTTCCAAGACCCGCGCCTCCTATCATGTCTCTTAAGCCCTGTAACCGACTACAACCAGCACGACAGACTTCATCGCCGACACGCAGGAATGGCGCTTGCCAGCGGGGACAACATGACAATCCCCGGGCCGCATAACAACCGTAGTCTGTTCGTCCGGATAGTATATCTCCATGCCGCCCTCGAAAACGATCTGCATGGAATCTGCGGAATTGGCTTGAGGAGGCACGTCCTTAACATCCCGGCGCAAAGGCCTCTCGGCCCATCCCATCAAACAGACCTCTGCCCCATCCACGTATCCAAGGACAACGCTCTGCTCCTCATATGGGTCGCTGCTGGCTGCAATCTTCCTCTCCAACTCTTCTCTAGCAGCAGACAAGTCCATACACAACACCCCAATTCATTGGTGGATCGTTGACTTGCATAACACTAGCATTCAAACGAGCAGCGTAGCATGACCACTAGCGTTTCGCCATCCTTGTGCCTGGCTCACTCATTCCAGGCTCAACAGGCTCCGAATCACACTGGATAGGCTGCTCACATCGGAACACGGCCTCAAAGGGATGGCGCCCACGCCATCGGCGACGCGATTGGCGACACTGCCGATGCCACCGCGCCCAGCTACTGACGGATTGACATCTGTGGGACAGGCCGGGGTAGGAGCAGAATACATTATGGCTGCGTCACCCGGATAGACTGCATAGGCCCCCCTGCATCCGGACAATGCGTCGCGATAAGTATGCATCTTGTGGATGTCGTCTGCCTTCGCACTGAGGTCGGATTCCGACTGCCTGTCGAAACGGAATTTGGCGTCAAACACCCATATTCCCGCGGGTGTGATTAGGGTTACATCCGGACGGAACCAGCCCGAGTATCCCCTAAACTCCCGGTTGTAGCTGACCTCGATCTCTCCGGGAAACTGGACGCGAATTCCTCTGGCGAGTCTCGCCCCGAGCCGATCGCAATTCATCTGTGCGCCCAGACTTTCGCCTACACCCACGCGTGCGTCCATGGCTGCGATCGCGTTCGCATCGAAAGCCACGTCAGCCGCGGATGCCTGGTTGGGACGGGTCCGTACAAGATCCTGAACAACGTTGCAAACCTGTATGAACACCCAATACTCGTAGAGCGTGGCAGCGTCTTTCAGTTCCAGGATTTCCTTGATATCATAAGGCCAGGCGGGTGTGGGCGGCAGAGACATCTGTGAATGGTACGTGAGCATCTCCCGATAACCTGCCCGACGCTGTAGTACCTGTGATGATAGATTTAAGGCATGCGGCGGCGAGACCTCATGGAACAGATCGTATGCCAGGAGGCGCTCCAGCTCATGGTGTACCCGGCGCGCTTCAGCGCGAATATCGCTCGTGCAGCCTTCA
>DUWJ01000410.1 GCA_012842765.1 Bacillota bacterium
AGGGGTTCGCTTGCCTCATATAGCTCAGGAAGTCACCAGAATGAGCTGGTTTGTATACGTTATCCGAGTTGGATGGGATGAGGAAACCCCAAAGATGCAGTCCAAAGTGAGAGACCACGTGATGGCAAGGCTCGGAGAAGCCGATATCGGTTGCCGCCCATACTTTACACCGATACACTTGCAGCCGTTCTACAGGGAAATGTTTGGATATCAAGAAGGCGACTTCCCGGTTACTGAAGAGCTGGGGCGCACTAGCATAGCCATACCATTCTACAACAACCTTACAGAGGACGAGATCGATTACGTAGGCCAAGTTATCGAGAGGGCGCTTGAAGAGAGGTAGAGGTTGGCGACCTCCCGTGGGTCCCCCTGAAAGCCTTCCATAAATGATGTAGATGTGGGCAGACGCGACCCGGATATCAACGGGTGCCTGGAGCGTTTGCCCACAAACATTATTGGAGCCGGGCTAACCGCTCGCTACTCGATGACCCGAAGCTGTTACCAGAACATTCCAGGGAATTGATACCCCTTTCATTCATGTTTTCGGTGCTCAATAAGGAGTTTTCAGTGAACTCTCATATCTTCACAGCAATTGCCTCATACCTACCATCGAACATGTTCATTGCCTTGATTGCCACGCTTGTCGAGATGGTTGTAGACGGAGTGTCTACTCGTAAGGTCTGCAAGATAACCCGCGAGCTATGTGGTGCAGAAGTCTCGAAATCGACAGTCTCAGCCATGGTGACCTGCAGTGCGCGAATGGCGCGAGCGTTCTCTCGACAAAGGGCCATATCCATTTCTAATGGTTGATGCCATAGTGATTAAGATCCGTAAGGGAGGCAGGGTTTGGAATCACAGCGCACTGATCGCCGTGGGCGTAGCCTTGGGTTCATGTTTGCAGATAGTGAGAAGGAAGACTCGTGGCGCAACTTCTTCAAGTCTTTGAAGGTGAGGGGCCTTTCGCACGTAGACCTTGTGGTGTCAGATGACCATGGGGGACTGGTCAATGCCGTAGCCGTAGAGTCTCAGGGAGCATCGAAGAAGGATTTGACGATGCAATGGCTGTAATGGTTCTGCCCCAATGCCTCCGGAAAAGGCTGAGAACAACCAAGAGGCTCAATGAAGAAATCCGAAGGCGGGAATGGGTGATGAGGATATTCCCAAATGATGATTCGGGATCAAGTCCGAAACGTGCTGTAAAAACGGTTCTACCCCGTGGGTGTTAATGGTCAGCTTAAAATGGACAAAAGGGGATTCTCAAATGGCCATTGACAATTACGCCATGGTAGTCACTATTTTGGCATTTCAATAGCCCACATGCGTCCTTGGTGGGAGCTCAATCTCATGCAGTAGCCAAATCCGCAAGATTATCTCTCCGGTTGCGGAAGTTGAGCCAACACACAGTGGGCCTCGCCTTTTTTTCTCAAGCAGATGGGTGAATAAAACGGCAGTGACAAACACTGACAGCTACGTCATGCTGTGTTTGCGCTATATTGTCATTCTTCATCGAATCTTTGTAATTTTAGAAGTGATTGTGGTATAGTGGTCGTATTGTTCAGTGACATCTATGGGCGCATATCCTGTAATATGGGAGGAATGACGGTAACTCCCATCCCACCACTCGCCGCATAAATGTTCTTATACAACTGCTCGAATGCCAGTTCTACTCCTCATACAGCTTTTGCGCCCAGGTTCAACGAGACTGGAGGTGATGTCCGAAGCAGGCGCAAGTCGACCAAACGGTGTTGTTCATGATTATTCAGTAGTTGTTGCATTGATGTAAATGTTCCAAAACATCTAGGAAGAAACCTGAGTGGAAAGGAGACGAAGCAGTATATGGCTGATAGTCGGAGAAACAGGTCGATGTTTATTGCTGCACTGATCCTGTTATTGGTCATACCTTGCGCTGCTGTTGAAGGCGCCTCGGATGTATGGTCTCAGGCAGGGCTTTGTGGTGGATGGCAGCCCGGTCCTGATACCTATCATCCCAACAAGGTAATAGTGCGTTTTTCAGATACGATTACTACAAATGCTGCCACCAATTCGATAGAGCGGCTAGGATACTCAATGTATCGAGTTGCTGACTTCAAAGCTACCGCGACATTTCCAAGCGGTGCAAAATTCGGAATCGTGGAACTTCCCGAGAGGGTCAGCCCTGAATCGGCAATATCAAGGCTGAGCAATGCTCCGGGGATTCTTTATGCCGAACGAGACTACATTTGCTACAAAGACCAAGCTCACACAGATGCCCCTATTGTCCCAAACGATACCTATTTCGAGAGGATGTGGGGCCTCCATAATGAGGACTGCCAGTACAAGGACCCCGAGATGTCGGGCGATCCCGTCAATAATGCGGACATCGATGCCCCCGAAGCTTGGGCCGTCCATACAGGCACAGATGAGATCATTGTGGCCGTCATTGACAGCGGCTGCTACATCCAACACCCCGACCTTATCGCCAACATTTGGGTCAACGAGTCGGAAATGAACGGGGAACCCGGAGTGGACGATGATGGCAACGGCTATGTTGACGATTTCTGGGGTTGGGATTTTGCCAATAATGACAACAGTGTGTTTGACCCCGATGAACGTGACGAATATGGATATCTCAACGATAACCACGGAACTCACTGCGCCGGAACGATTGGTGCCCAGTCAGACAATAGTATGGGTGTGACTGGGATCAACTGGAACGTCAGGATTATGCCCCTAAAGTTCATTGGCCCCGGGGGCGGCTATACATCCGACGCCATCCTCGCCCTGCAGTATGCTGCAGACAAGGGCGCGCAGATAGCGAGCTGCAGTTGGGGCGGGGGACCATACCAACAGGTGCTCAAGGACGCCATAGAAGCATCGGGCATGCTCGTTGTATGCGCGGCGGGCAACTCCGGTGACAACACGGATATCCATCCGCACTATCCATCGAGCTATGATTCGGCGAACATCATTTCAGTAGCCGCCATGATGCAAAATGAGATGCCATGCAATTACGCCGGCTGGTGGAGCACGTGCTATGGCGAGAGGACTGTCGACCTCTTCGCTCCCGGCGGATACATTTTGTCCACCGTTCCGCCTGATCCACCCCAGGCAGAGCCCAGCGAGGCTTACGCCTTCTTCTACGGCACTTCGATGGCCACGCCGCACGTATCTGGCGCCGCTGCGCTCTTGCGGAGCATTTATCCGCATGTGCCCCTCTATAGAACCGCTGGCATGGGGGATGATACGGTCACTATCAAGGATATGATCTTAGGTAGTGTCGACGTCTTCCCGCAGTATGAGGGGAAGGTGCTCACAGGGGGTCGGCTCAACTTGGCAAATGCCATCGCGGGCCAGAGAGCGCCGATAATAACTTCGATAGAGGCAACTCCCACGTGGGGTCCGCCGCCTCTTGAGGTCAGTTTCAGCGCGATGGCCGAGACGCCCGAAGGCGAAATCCTCGATATGTGGTGGGATTTCGGTGATGGCAGCGAGACCGTGCACGAATGGGATGCAGTACATACTTACGAGGAAGAGGGGTTTTATGACGCCTCATTCCACGTAGTGAATACCGCTGGCATAGACGCCAGCGCTGCCGTGCAGATTCACGTCTTCTTTGCGTCTGTAATCGGAGTGGAGCCCACTGAGATCTATACCAGGCTCGAATGGGGAGAGACCTGTGAAGAGGCGATCACCATCAGTAATGATGGGCTGGGGAGCCTCGATTATATGGCCGAACTCCAGCTTATAGGCATGGTAGACACGTCCGGAACAGCCATCCCCATAGGAAAGCTGGGATCCGGAGGCCCTGATGAGCATGGCTACTTCTGGACAGACAGCGATGAGGCAGGGGTCGTCATGCCCGAATGGTTCGAGATTTCCGAGGTCGGAACCGGGGTAACCCTCGAGGGAGAGGACAGCGTCGTAGTCAACCTCCCGTTCGAGTTCCCCTTCTACGGGGATATCAAGGATTCGATACGGATTTCCTCCAACGGATACTTGACATTTGGCGACAGTGGCACCGCGTACAACAATCATTCCGTACCGGATACCAGAGAGCCAAATGACCTGATCGCAATCTTCTGGGATGACCTTGAACCGCAGAAAGGCGATGGCAAGGTCTTCTATTACGGCGACGACCAGAAATTCGTCGTGCAGTATCAGGACGTTCAGCGCTATGGCAGAGGGGGACCTTACACGTTCCAGGCCACGCTGACTCCGGGGGGAAACATCACATACCTCTACAAGATGATGGGGACGCGTCTCGACGAGGCTACAATCGGAATCGAGAACGCAACTGGCACTATAGGGCTTCAGGTGGCTTACGACGAGAATTATGTCCATGACAATCTCGGCGTGCTATTCGTGCCGGGATGGGTCGTGTTGGACAAGACTGCGGGCACAGTCGCGCCAGGCGAATCCGACACGCTCACAGCAGCCTTTGCAGCCCACAACTTGCCACAGGGGACTTGGAAGGCAACGATCAAAATCCTCAGCAACGATCCTGCGAACCCGCAGGTCGATGTCGATACATTCATGTTTGCCAAATCCATCATCCCGCCTGTGATAAGATCGATTTCGGCTGATCCGCGGATAGGCAGTGCGCCGCTTGCAGTCGAGTTTTCCGCGGTTGCGGAAGATGCCGATGGAGAAATAGCCGCTATCGAATGGGATTTTGGCGATGGCAGTCACCCTGTAACGGGCGTTTTCGCGCCAGTTCATACCTACGAGACGGACGGGGAGTATACGGCCACGTTCACCGTGACCGATGATGATGGCCTCATCGCCGAAGAAAGCGTCACTATTGTTGTGGCAGATCTGCCGGAGGCGAGCGTGGACCCGCAGACATTCCATCAGGCTGTGCGGGCCCATCGGCAGAAGACCGAGACCCTTACCGTGACGAATATGGGGGAGGCCGCGTTGATTTTCAGCGCAGAGGCGTTTACGGGCGGAGTCCCGACAGAGGACGGGGCGCTTAGTACGCTCGGCGTCGGCGGACCGGACGGGTTCGGATACATATGGCGCGATTCAGACGCATCAGGCGGACCCGTTTTCGATTGGGTTGAAATCGGCGAAATCGGCACGAAACTTCCCCTGACAGGCGATGATTCCAGGGTTGTCGATCTTCCGTTCGACTTCCCGTTCTACGGAGACACGAAGACCTCCATCAGGATCTGTTCAGACGGTTATCTCACGTTTGGCACGAAGGGAAATGCATGGGCAAATAAACCCATCCCTACCTCGGATGAACCGAACGACATGATGGCCGTTTACTGGGACGACCTCAATCCGCCCCAGGCTCCGACCGATGGCGGCGTCTTCTACTATCACGATACAGTCAACAACTGCTTCATAGTCGAGTGGAATAAAGTGCCGCGTTATCCTGAGAGCGGCGAATACACGTTCCAGGCCATCCTTTATCCCGATGGCAAGATTGTGTACCAATACCTCGATATGCGGTTTATCAGTTCATATAAGGGGAAAGGCACCATCGGCATCGAGAATGCCACCGGCACAGATGGCCTCGAGGTGCTCAATAATAGAGAAGGCTACATGCGCAACGGCCTGGCAATCGAGATCAAACCTGTCAGCTGGATGTCGATAGCGCCCGCCCAGGGCGAGGTAGCGCCCGGAGAGAGCATCGACCTCGATGTCACATTTGATCTCGGGATGGTCAGATCGGGTACGCGGGATGGCGCGGTCGTGCTCCATACCAACGATGTCCGAAAACCGAGGACAATAGTGCCCGTCAACATCCAGATAATCCCGAACAGTCCGCCGGAGATCAGGGCATGCGCTGTCAATCCTCAGCAGGGACCTCCGGGAACATCGTTCCAGTTCGTTGGAGCGGCACATGATCCCGACGGTTCGATAGTCGATAAACATTGGTCGTTCGGGGATGGCTCCCCGGTCGTCCACGAATTCGTTGCCAGCCACGTCTACACAGCTGCGGGAGTATACACGGCTACGTTCACAGCTGTGGACAACGACGGATACATCACTACTGCCACGATGAAGGTGACTGTTGCGGAGGCCGCCTCTGCTAGCTGGCATCCGGGGCAGTTGAATTTCACAATCGGCGTCGGACAGACGGCGACAGGAACAGTCACTCTCTCCAATGCGGGGCCCGGTGCTCTCCATTTCGGAAACGGCGAGTTCCCGAACCTAGCGCAGATGCCGGAGAGACTGGTGCTTCCGGAAGATATCAAAGACGCTCAGGCTCGGACAGCCATGGGAGTGTACGGAGCACATCCAAATCCTGAAAGATCAGAATGGCTTCCCGACACCGTGGGCTCAGTGATAACGAGATGGCGGTGTCCTAGCCCTATCTCCTCAGGTTGGGGTGTGGGGGTCTTGTTTGACACACAGAACCTGGTAATATCCGACCCCGATTCCACACCCACAGCCGATTACATCGTGACACCCGAAGGGGCATACACGGGAACGAGCTGGGCCGCCAATTTCGGCGGATCCTGGGCCGGCGACTTGGCATTCGACGGCCAGCACATCTGGCAGGTCAATGTAGGCGGCGACAACGCCATCTACAAGCTTGACCCCGCTAATGGGGCAGTGGTGGGATCGATAACCGGACCCGGTTGGACAAGCATTTCCCAGCGCGGCCTGGCCTACAACCGCAATGATGACACCTTTTACATCGGCGGTTGGGATGAGGACATCATCTACAAGATCAAAGGCGAATCGTGGAACACGCCCGGTCAGATAGTGGAGCAGTGGTCACTGCCGGTGGGCATCGCAGGCCTTGCATACCACCCCGTGGCCGACATACTCGTGGCGACCGCAAACTCATCG
>DUWJ01000411.1 GCA_012842765.1 Bacillota bacterium
CGATCTCCTTTGCTGTTCTCACCGTCGCCTGCATATTCATATTCTTCGGCAGTGCAACAGCGGGAGCCGAATCCGGATTACATGCACCTTATCTCATAATCCACGTCGATGCCGTACCGTCTAGACTGTTTTTCGAAGAATACGATGCGGGCCATTTGCCGAACATCAAGGCAGTTTTCGACGACGGCAAATTGGTCCGCTATGCGGTCTCGCCCTTTTTCGCAGGCACAGAAATGCTTTATCCAAGGCTTAAAACCGGAGCAGGCCCAGATCAACCCCTTCCAATCACGTGGGAAATGTACGACCGCAACTCGGGACGGCACATATCGCGCATTGAAACCCAAGTAATACTCTTTTCCCACTTGCCCACATACTCGCTCACGCAGATCATCCATGGCATCCCCGGAATGGACTATTTGTCTGGCTGGGCTCTGCTTAACACTCCTCGGCTGCTCGATGAGTATGACATCGTCGAGTTCTTTTGGTTCATAACCGACTCTTATGGCCATGTCTTCGGTGAAGAAGCCCAAAGAGAAAGTCTGCTGATACTCGACGAGTTTCTAGGAATTCTAATGAAGCAGCTGGGTTCGAAGCCTGTTAACCTGGTTATCTATGCTGACCACGGCATGTCGATGTTCGAACGGACATATGATGCCGAAAGCGCCATGGCTGAAACTGCGGGTGACAATGAACAATTCGTGTACTACCCTAACCTGTATCTGAAGGACAGAACACTTGCCGCGACTACGGCAGAGCAACTCGCCAATCGGGACGAAATCGACTTTGCCTTCTACCGCGCAGATGAGTTCCTTATAATAGGCATTCACAAAGAGGGCCAGGTGATGTTCAGATCTGAAGGCAACCTGATAACGTATTCCTGCGAAGGACCAGATCCTTTCGGATACGCCGATTTAGGCTGTTTGGGGCGGCCTCTGTCCGATCAAGATTGGCTGGAAATGACATGCACCTCGCGCTACCCAGCCGTGCCAGTTCAGATAGTCAGATACATGGACAATGCCCTTTCCGGCGACATCGTAGCCGTTTTGAATCCACCGAAGGGGCTCAGGACCACGGTGGGATTTTGCGGATGTCATACAGGGTTTGTAGATACCGATTGCGTAGTTGGCGTTCTGATGAAAGGCCCCGATATTGACCCTTCGCAAATTCCCGACACCTTCTGGCTGTATGAAATGTACAGCCAAGTATTGAAGATAGATCCACAGAACCCGACAAAGGCCGACAGAGCTAAAAACTTCTTCATGGTTTCAGATGGCGGAATTGATCTGCAACTCTCCGCGTTCCGAAATAACACCGCGTTGTCAATAGGTCCACAGGAATGGACCTTTATCGGCGAGACAACCATTGCGCGATCCTTTATCACACAAGTGCGGGCAGGACTCGGCCTTGCTTCTGATAAAAGCCTTGCCGGAGGGCTAACACCGGTCGCCTCCTTGAGGCTAGACATCTACTTTGGCCCGCTCACCTACGACCACAGAAACACAATAGCCTTGACGGATGGATGCCGGAAGTCAACTTCGACACTGCGGTTTGAGGCAAAAAACGGCGTGGTTCTCGAATGGGAATACCCCAACCGAATCAAGTTGGGGGTTTCTTGGTGATCAGCAGCACGGGTATGCTCACCAACTGCTGCCTTTGACATCGGGGAAATGGTATTTTGGCACATTCATCGTGCTTTCATCCCACCCCCAACCCCGCCAGGCCACACGCATGCGCGTGGCCTGGCATATTCCTTCCCACGTTCCGCATGAAGCAGATGGCTGCCAATAGCCCCAAGCCCTATGCTGCCCAAGCAACTCGCAAGAATATCTTGGCCCAATCAAACTAGAAGAGCTTCAGCTACAAGTAATACAGATCCGATAATTGCGCAGCACCTATCCAAGCTTGCTGTGTTAGGCAGTTTTCGATAACTCAATGCGCTTGTGGGCACGACAGACGCAAGGACGGGTTTACCCGTGTCCTGCACAAGCTCGTAGAGACCGTTCTGTTCTGCAGGAAACGACACTATGACAGAATCCACATATGGAATGGCTCTGCCATATAATCTAAATCGTATGGGTAAGCTTTATTAACACACTCGATATAACTTTCTTATATTTTTGTGACAAGTCGCTTGACACCGATGCTGTAGTTCATCTATAATGTAACAGGAACCCAAAGTATCCGAGGTGACCGAAGTTGAGGCTACACGGCCCTGATGAACCAGTCTACACCATTGGCGTAGCTGCTCGTTTGCTAGGAGTAAGCCCGCAAACCCTAAGGATGATCGAGCGTGAAGGGTTGCTTGAACCTGCCCGAACCGAAGCAAACACGAGGCTTTACTCCGAAAACGACCTGCTGCTCTTGCAGCGAATCTGTTTCTTGGTTCGGGAAGAGGGCGTCAACCTCGCGGGGGTCAAAATGATCCTCGAGATTGAATCAAAACAAGGGAACACAACAATCAGGTATCGCGAGGTTACGCAGAGCGTTCCCCGCGAAGCCAAGCCTGGAGAAGGCAACGGCAACTCCTGAGTTAGGGTTTCCATTGTTCCAGTTTTCTAGTTGAGCAACGGAAGGGGAGAATCACAATGGGGAAAGTTGTTGGCATTGACCTCGGCACAACAAACTCAGTAATTGCTGTGATGGAGGGTGGGAACCCCACGGTAATAGTGAATTCGGAAGGAGCCCGATTAACCCCGTCGGTAATCGGCTTCAGCAAGAGCGGCGAAAGGCTCGTCGGTCAACTTGCACGCCGACAAGCTGTTATGAATCCCGAAAACACTGTGTATTCTATCAAGAGATTTATGGGACGTCGCTTCGACGAGGTCGAGGAGGAACGCAATCGCGTACCTTACCACGTTAAAGCCTCCTCGAATTATGGCATCAAAATCGACGTGCCGGCAACTGGCAGGGATTACTCTCCTGAAGAGATCTCTGCGATGTTACTTCAAAAGCTGAAGACGGATGCAGAGAAATTCCTGGGCGAACCGATTACCAAGGCGGTAATTACAGTCCCTGCCTACTTCAATGATTCACAGAGGCAGGCAACCAAAGACGCGGGACGCATCGCCGGGCTCGAAGTGCTGAGGATCATAAACGAGCCAACAGCCGCAGCGCTTGCATATGGGCTCGATAAGAAGAAAAACGAGACGATCCTCGTCTGGGACCTTGGCGGAGGCACATTCGACGTCTCCATTCTTGAGGTGGGCGAAGGGGTATTCGAGGTAAAGTCTACCGCAGGCGATACTCACCTGGGCGGAGACGACTACGACCAAAGATTGGTCGAATACATTGCCGACGAATTCCAGCGCGACCAGGGCATCGATCTGAGAAAGGATCGTCAGGCCCTTCAAAGGCTGATAGAAGCGGCGGAGAAGGCGAAGATCGAGCTTTCACAGGTTTATGAGACCAATATCAGTCTTCCGTTCATCACGGCAGACCAGACGGGTCCAAAACACCTGGAAACGAAGATCACTCGCGCAAAGTTCGAAGAGCTCACATCGGACCTTACAGAGAGATGCACTAGGCCGTTCAAGCAAGCGCTAAGTGATGCAAAGCTCTCCTTAGACGACATCGATGAAGTGATTCTCGTGGGTGGCGCCACGCGTATGCCAGTCATTCAGGAACTGGTCAAGAGGCTTACAGGCAAGGAGCCTCACCGAGGAGTGAACCCAGACGAAGTAGTGGCTGTCGGAGCGGCAATCCAGGCAGGCGTCTTAGCCGGTGAAGTCAAGGACGTAGTCCTGCTGGACGTCACCCCCCTCTCCCTTGGGATCGAGACCCTTGGCGGAGTCTCCACCAAGCTCATCGAGAGGAACACTACGATACCTACGAGGAAGAGCCAAATCTTTACGACAGCAGAGGACGGGCAGACCTCGGTAGAGATTCATGTTCTTCAGGGCGAGCGCGAATTCGCGCGCGACAACAGGACGCTGGGTCGATTTACACTGCAGGGCATCCCGCCGGCGCCTCGCGGAGTTCCGCAGATCGAGGTGTCATTCGATATAGACGCCAACGGAATAGTCAATGTCGCAGCCAAGGATCTTGGAACCGGGAAAGAGCAACGCATCACGATCACTGCATCAACGCAGCTATCGAAGGATGAAGTTGAAAACCTGGTTCGAGAAGCGGAACGGGCTGCTGCAGAGGACAAGAAACGCCGTGAGGAAGTGGAGCTCAAAAACTCCGCCGACAGTCTCGTCTACGTGACAGAGAAGACGCTGCGGGAAATGGGCGACAAAGTACCTGCAGAAACAAGATCCAAGGTCGAAGCGGAACTTGAGGAACTGAAAAAAGCCATCGCCGACGACGACATGGAGTCTGTAAAGCGCTTCATGGACCAGGTCAGAGAAGCCTCTTACAAGATGTCAGAGGAAATATACAAGGCAGCGCAAGAAGCCTCAGGCGGCCAGGGTGAAGGTGACTACGGCTCTGATTCCGGGGACGCCACAGGCGCCGGAGGGTTCGATTCGGCAAATAGCGATGATGACGACGTGATCGATGCAGACTTCAGAACTGTAGACGGCGATGACAACTGAGCGAGTGAGCCATCTTGAACTCGGACTAGGCCCCTGCGCGGGCCTTCCGAATGAGTCGAAGCCCTGCCCTACCCTATGAGGGCAGACCGAGACATAGTTTCGAGACAAAACTACATTGTTAAACTGGAGGTGCGTTTGATGGCGTTGATGAATTACGATCCGTGGCAGGAGTTTACGGAAATGAGACGTGTTTTCAACCGCATGTTTGGAGATGGATTCCTTGGGCTTCCCATGGAGGAGCAGATCACACACGGCAGCCTGTTAATGCCTGTGGACATAGCTGAAACCCCAGAAGAGTTCGTGATCATGGCAGAGCTGCCTGGGATGGATCCTGACGATATCGAAATCACCCTTACAGACAATCAGCTGACGATCAAGGGGCAGCGTGCTGCCGAATACGAAGACAAACGCGAGAACTACCTGCGCACAGAGAGACGCTTCGGAAGCTTCTGCAGGAGCTTCGCACTGTCTTCACCTGTTGCTGAAGACAAAGTGTCAGCTAATTACAAGAACGGGATCCTCGAGGTGCATCTGCCGAAATCGGAAGGCGCCAAGCCAAAACAGATCGAGATTCGTAATGAGTAACAGGGCTGAACTGTAGGCGTGGCGTGCGGTCCGTAAGCGGCGACGACAGACCGGAAAACGGCGGTCACTGCTTACGGACCGTCTCGCAAGCCTCACCAAACAGCCACTTACCAATAACGAGCGGTGGTGTAGATAATGAGCCCAGACACGCAAGACATGCGCCTCGGCAATATCCAATCGTCCGACAGCAGCGAGGTCACTGGTGCTGAAGCTAACGGAGAGCACACACCCGAAGATCTTCCGTCCAATGCGGACATGGTCAATGAGGGTGATGAATTGAGACTAAAACTGGCTGAAGCCGAAGCAAAGGCCGAGGAAAACTGGAATATGTATCTTCGCGCCTTGGCAGATCTCGAAAACTACCAACGCAGGACGGCGCGGGACCTAGAATTCACCATCAGGAGCGGCAAGAAGGAGATGTTCCTCAAGCTCCTGGCAATCGTCGATGACATGGAGCGGGCACTAGCGGCAGACGCTGACTACGAGTCCCTTCATCAAGGCGTTGAGATGATTATGAGAAAACTCCTCGACGCACTGGCATCTGAAGGGGTCAAACCTATAGACGCTCTGAACGAACCATTCGATCCCCGCCTCCATGAAGCCGTGGCCGCATGCGACGGTGAGGATGTCGAAACCGAGACTGTAGTCGAAGAGTTCAGGCGCGGGTACACATACTGCAACGAATGTTTGAGGCCGACCATGGCCCGCGTAGCAGTACCGAAATCGGACTAGGCTGCGCACGGCCAATGGCATGGGCGCGCCGGGGAGATGGACTATGGAATTCAAAGATTACTATAAAGTCCTTGGCGTATCCAAGGACGCGACCGAAGAGGAAATAAAGTCCGCCTATAGGCGACTTGCGCGCCAGTACCACCCTGACGTCAATCCTGGTGACAGTTCGGCAGAGGAACGCTTCAAGGCGATAGCCGAAGCCTATGAGGTGTTGGGCGATCCTGAAAAGAGAAAGCGCTACGATATGCTCGGCGCCGACTGGGATCATTACTCAAAAACCAGCGCTGGCTGGCCTCCAGGGGGACGACGAACCCAACCTGGGTACGGGCGCACAACGTTCACCTTTGGCAATCTTTCGGACGCTGATTTTAGCGATTTCTTTAAGCAATTCTTTGGAGATTTGGGACTTGGAGACCACCTATTCGGACATGATCTGCACGATCTCGACGAACGCAGTTTCAGCCGACGCAGGCCGGTCAAGCGTGATATCGAGCATGAACTCGAAATCGGTCTTGATGAAGCATTCACCGGCAGCCAACGTTCGATCGAAATCGTCGACCCAACCGACGGGTCTCGGCGGAAAATAGTAGTCGATATTCCTCCGGGGGTGCGCGATGGCACACGCCTTCGAATTGCCGGCGAAGGAGCAGGAGCTCCGGGAGGCCGTGGCAATCTCTATCTTAAGGTGCGGATACGCCCCCATCGCGGGTACCAGCTCCGTGGCGACGATCTTTATGTGAAGGTGAACGTTCCCCTCACTGTCGCGGTTCTCGGAGGCGAAGTCCAACTGCAGACTGTGACAGGGGACACAATTTCGGTAAGAGTGCCTCCGGAGACCCAGAACGGACAAGTGTTGCGATTGCGCGGACTTGGCATGCCGTCAACCAAGGGAGGAAAACGTGGCGATTTGATGGTCAAGGTAAATGTTGTCTTGCCCAGTAACCTAACAGAACAAGAGCGCGAACTCTTCCGAGAACTTGAACGACTAACGAGCGCCAGCTCGTCAGGGAGGGATGAGGCATGAGATTTGAAGAACTTACAGTAAAATCTCAGGAGGCAATCGCGCGCGCGCAGAGCATCGCTCAGGCAAACCAGCATCAAAGCGTTGCGCCGATGCACATTCTAGCGGCCCTTCTTGAACAGGAGGAAGGCGTAGTCTCTCTTATCCTATCAAAGCTTGGCGTTTCTGCCGAGGTATTGACAAGGACCGTTGCTTCATCCTTAGAGAAGCTTCCAAAGGTCTATGGCCAAGAAGCCGGTCAGTACTTGTCTACAGCCACGGCCAGTCTGCTCGATGATGCCTCATCTGAAGCCGGGCGGCTTAAGGATGAGTACGTAAGTACCGAGCATATCCTTCTGGCCTTGGCCGGAGCTGATGATGATTCAGGGCGCCTGCTCAGATCGATGGGAGTGACCAAGGACGCCATATACAAGGCACTCGTCGATGTGCGAGGCACGCATCGGGTGACCGACCAGAACCCCGAAGACAAGTATCAAGCACTGGAAAGATACACCCGAGACCTTACTGACCTGGCGCGCAAAGGAACTCTAGATCCCGTCATAGGTCGGGACGAAGAAGTCCGCCGGGTGATCCAGGTCCTATCTAGGCGAACAAAGAATAATCCCGTTCTCATCGGAGAGCCGGGCGTTGGCAAGACTGCCATCGTGGAAGGTCTCGCGCAACGCATAGCCGCCGGAGATGTGCCTGACAGTCTCAAGAACAAGCGGGTGCTCTCGCTAGATCTAGGTGCACTAGTTGCCGGAAGCAAGTATAGAGGCGAATTCGAAGACCGGCTCAAAGCAGTGCTGAAAGACATAGAGGATGCCGAAGGACAGATAATTCTGTTTATTGATGAACTCCACACACTCGTAGGTGCTGGAGCTGCCGAGGGCTCAATCGATGCCTCGAACATGCTTAAGCCCGCACTAGCCCGAGGCGAACTGAGAGCAGTTGGCGCAACAACTATCGATGAGTATCGTAAGTATATCGAGAAAGATGCCGCGCTCGAACGCAGGTTCCAACCTGTGATGGTAGATGAGCCCTCTGTTGAGGACACCATCGCCATACTGAGGGGACTGAAGGAAAGATACGAAGTCCATCACGGAGTTAAGATAAAGGATTCGGCTCTCGTGGCAGCGGCCGTTTTGTCGGATCGGTATATATCCGACCGGTTTTTGCCTGATAAGGCCATAGACCTCATGGACGAAGCTGCGTCAAAGTTGAGAATGGAAATCGACTCGATGCCCGCTGAAATCGATGAAGTGGAGCGCCGTATTGTGCAGCTGGAGATCGAGCGCCACGCGCTCGACAAAGAAGATGATGAATCATCCCGAGAAAGGCTCATCAGGCTCAACGAAGAGCTCAAGGAGCTCAAAGAGAAATCTGAGGCCATGAAAGCACACTGGCAAAAGGAAAAAGAGACTATTGCCAGGATCAGAGAGATAAAGCAGAAAATCGAAGAGGCCAAGATAGAGGAGCAGGCGGCAGAACGTGCCGGCGATCTCGGACGCGCAGCTGAGCTTCGCTACGGTGTCCAGCTGTCTCTCCAGCAAGAACTGGATCGCGCAAACCAGGAAATCGCCGAGCTCCAAAAGGAGCAGCGCTTCCTCAAAGAAGAAGTGGATGATGAAGATATCGCTGAGATAGTCGCGAAATGGACTGGTATTCCTGTAACGCGGCTACTGGAGGGAGAGACGGAGAAGCTTCTCAAGATGGAGCAACTCCTCCGGAGAAGGGTGATTGGACAGGACGAAGCGATAGAGGCGGTATCAAACGCAGTCAGGCGTGCCCGCTCCGGGCTCTCCGATCCCGAGAGGCCGATAGGGTCATTCCTATTCCTGGGCCCTACCGGTGTAGGCAAGACCGAACTGGCAAAGGCGTTAGCTGAATTCCTCTTCGACGATGAACGCGCAATGGTAAGGATCGACATGTCGGAGTATCAGGAGAGACACACAGTGGCCAGGCTGATCGGCGCGCCGCCAGGATATGTCGGCTACGAAGAGGGCGGCCAGTTAACCGAGGCAGTGAGACGACGGCCCTATTCAGTCATATTGCTCGACGAAATAGAGAAGGCGCATCAGGAGGTCTTCAACGTCCTGCTACAGCTCCTCGACGATGGCAGGCTGACAGATGGTCAGGGGCGAACCGTAGATTTCCGCAACACTGTGATAATAATGACCTCCAACCTGGGCAGCCAGCACATCATGGAACACGCCACAGGCTCTGAGGAGCAGATGCGGGATCTGGTGATGGAAGTGCTTCGACAAGCATTCAGGCCCGAGTTTCTCAACAGAATCGATGAAATACTGATCTTCAATAGGTTGGGACGGGAGGAAATATCGCAGATCGTCCAGATCCAACTCGGCTTGGTCCGCGATCGGGTTGCATCACAAGGTTTCTTACTCGAGTGGACGCCCCAGGTGCGGGACTTCCTAGCCGAGACGGGATATGACCCTGTGTACGGAGCCAGGCCCCTCAAACGTGCCATTCAAAGAGAACTCGAGAATCCGCTGGCCATGGAGATATTGCAAGGCAAGTTCGCGCCTGGTGACAGAATAAAGGTAGTTCTCACGGACGCCGGCGAAAATGGCGGAGCTCTGGCGTTTCAGAAAGCCTAACTCAAGAACGGACATCTACGCGGATGCTCATCGCCACAGATGAATAGATATCAGAGAGAGGGGCAACCCTCTCTCTTTTTCCAGGGAAAGTCCGGCCATGCAGCAAAGAAAGGACATTGCCCTCTCTACTTTCGGTTTCAGCAAACCCCCAAAAGAAACCGGTGGCGGATCAGGCATTCGTGGTTGAGTCAAGCTCTGAGAGTGCTTTATGATGCGTAATCTACAGCACAATAATAGCCACATGCCAACTATGAGTCATAGCAGGCGATTGCCTACCAATGTCGAAACATTCGTCAGAATCACTGTTGGGAGGGGTTCAAGTGACTGGAAGGATCGGCAAATACCACGGAACCACCGCAGGGGCCTTTCTCTATAGCCTTGGCTCGTTCAGCGCAGCACTTCTCGGACAAGCCTTCAATGCTTGGGTTCAGCTCTACTACGTCGACATTCTGAAAATGCCATTAGCGCTTTACGGAACAGGCATGGCTCTCTATGGCATATGGAATGCCATCAACGACCCCCTGGCAGGACAATGGTCAGACAACACGCGCACGCGCTGGGGGCGAAGGATTCCGTTCATCCTTTTCGGCACTATTCCATTCTGCATCATCTTCGCCCTTGTGTGGTGGGTTCCCCAGTGGGCGCAGGCAAGCTCCAGGTCGCTGTTCGCCTATTTTCTCGTCACCGCCTTCCTCTTCGACGGGCTATTCACAGTAGTCGTCCTGAACTGGACCGCCCTCTACCCCGAAATGTATCCCTCGCTGACACAGCGTTCCCAAGTATCCGCCCTTCGGCAGGCCCTCGGAATTGTAGGAATGATCATAGGCATGGTCCTTGCTCCTCAGTTCAGGCAATGGTTCGGCTGGGCCGGAATGGGTATTCTCTTCGCGGTCATAGGCGGATTGAGCATGTTCCTAAGCCTGCTCGGGTCGAAAGAGAATCCAGACTTCAGCGAGCAGCAAGGACTACGCGTAAGTGAGGCCTTCAAACACACCTTCGTGAACAAGTCCTTTGTAACGTTCGTTCTCGCAAGTCTATTAATCCAGTTCACCTTCGTTCTGTTGCCAGCCACCATGCCGTTTTTCTGCAAGTATGTTCTCGGACTCACCGACGCTCAAAA
>DUWJ01000412.1 GCA_012842765.1 Bacillota bacterium
AAGATCGGACAGTGTATGTCGATTATATCGTTAATTTCAGGCGATATTGCCGTTGGCTAGTTTCTTGATCCCTCATGCTGCCTGCTCATGTGCCACAAGGGATTTCTCGCGCCATGTGCCCCGACGATACCAGAGATAGTTGCAGACAGCTCCCGCGATCCAGCTTATGAGGAGCGAGAAGAACAGCGCGTCAGGAGATCCAGCGGGATGATCTGGGCTCCTGGTCAGCGATGCCCAGATATATGCGAGGGGCACGCGGACTACCACAACAGTAAACATCGAAATCCACATGGATGGCATGGTGTCGCCGGCACCGCGCATGATTCCGCCAAAAACCTGAGAAATGGCCATGGCAACATAACCCGCAGCCAGTATGCGAATCTGCCGCACACCAAGGTTAATGATCTCCTCCGTTGTAGTGAACATGCGTATCAGGTTCTCGCCGAACAGCAACAAACAAGCCACCAGCACAAATGAAGTGGTCAGACTCACCTTCAGGATATCCTTTGTCCCCTGGGCAACGCGGTCCATCTTATCCGCGCCGATATTCTGGCCAACAAAGGTGGCTATCGCCATGCCGAAGGTGAAGTTGGGCATCATCGCAAAGCCGTCAATGCGCATGACCGCAGTATTGCACGTGACCACCTGGTAACCCATGCTGTTGGCAAGGGCCTGCACAAATACCATGGACATCGAGAAAACCGCCTGCGTGATGCCTGCCGGCAGGCCCAATCGCAGCAATTGACCGGTCAGCTTCTTGTCGGGAACCAAATTGGAAGCGTTGAGGTTCACAACATCTTTCATTCTCCGGAGCTTCGCAATGCATAGCACTGCGGAGACGGCCTGGGATATGATAGTCGCCCACGCTGCGCCTGCAACTCCCATGCCCAATCCGGCTACAAACCATATGTCCATGAATATGTTGAGAATCGATGCCAACAGCAGTGTCAGCAATGGGAAAACGGAATTGCCCAGTCCGCGCAGGATGCCGGAGACTATATTGTAATAGCCGACTCCCAGAATCCCCGAAAGCGTTATGGTTAGATAGGAGTAGGCCATGTCAAATGTTTCTACTGGGGTTTTGGTCAATGTGAGCAGCTGTCCCGCCAGAGGTATGCCAACCGCCATAATCACAAGGGATGATATGAAAACCAATGTCATCGCATTCCCAATTGAACGCGAAAGCGATTCTTTATCCTTGGCCCCATAGTATTGTGCGACCATGATCCCTGCGCCCGTTGAAACTGCCATAAAGAGAACGAGGAGCAAGTTTATGACGGGGAGTGTCGTTCCAATTGATGAGAGCGCTTTGTCGCCCACATAGCGACCGACGATTATTGAATCCACAGTACTGTACATCTGCTGAGCAAAGTTGCCGATGAGCAAGGGGATCGAAAACCGCAGCAAGACGGACATTGGCTTTCCCTCGGTCATATCTTGTGCGCCAAACAATGCGTTGATTCTCTTGAGCATGTAGCAAACCACCTTTTCTAGACGATTATGCCACGTGACCGCCATTTGCGCAATCCGGTAACAGATAGCGATATGGAAGGTATTTATGGGAAATGCGGGTGATGATATGCCTGCGCCCGGGCTACATGGCCTCGGAACGCAGGCAATAAGGAAGCAAAAAGACATGGAATAAGCCAACGATCAATCGTACATTACCACCCTGGGCCTAAGGTCAAGTCTTTTCATCATGTCATCATAATCCTCATCGGTGATTTCATCAATCGGCTTGTCGATCAAGGCAATGAGCATGGCCTCCATCAGGTTTGCACCAAACGAACGTCCCTGTATCTCAGGGCTGGTGGTGACGAGGGCATGAGCGCCACGCCTTCCTATGTCCTCAACATCGTCTTCAGTCACCGTATTGGTGACAATAATCTTCCCATCGATCCGCTCAGGCAGGTGCCTGTATATATAGTGAAAATCTCCTGCGAGCACGTGGGCTCTGTTGTAGTATTGCTGGAATTTGAGTTTGCGCTTCTTCGCCTTGTCCCTGTTGGCCCGTTGGGACTTGCCTGTAGGATATACCCAGCTGAATGGGAGTTGAGTCAGCCACGGCATAACAATAGGGGCTAGCGCGTGGACCGAACTGATCTTGTACAGCGGTATAGGTATTCCCGTCGCAAACATCAGGTCTCCATAGGTCATGCGACACCCAAGTTCCTCGAAGGCAAGTCCCATTCCGATGCGGTCGAACACACAGACCAGGAAGACGTCCTTTCCTGCTATGGGCAAGCCCCACTCGGTAGCGACAGACATCACAGCATTGTACTCCACCCTGCTCTTCAGCCCAGTTCCATCTACGACAGGGGTATCTCCGGCCATGGCAGCAATATTCTTAGCTTCTCGAAAGTAATATTTTCTGCCTTTTGCTTCGAGATACAGGTCGATCCCGCCAAGTCCGAAAGCATCAACTTTATCCTTAAGCTCTCCAATAAGCTGTTTGGCTTTTGCGACATCACCGTCTGTTCCTATCCGCTCTACAAGAATTTCCTCTCCCAACAACGTAATCCTGGCTGAGTGGTTTCGAGAAGATGAGCCGATGCTTACACTAACAACATGCTTCATGATTCCATTCTCCCTCCTTCAACCGGCTGAAGCGTGCGTATCCCCCCCAATAATCAGTCTATTCGCCCTGTATGGCGGACCATGTGCCTGTAACTGAACACACCGCCCCTTCCACACAGACTCGTCTTCGTCCTAAATGAGGCTGCACAGGAAATGGACGTTGTAGAACCCTGAAAACCTGCGTAGCTCCGAAAAAGCATTTGGGCTTTTTCAAGTAGCTGAGAACTGAACAGCAAGCAACGCTAATGTGGACAAGCCGATCAGAAGTTGCTCAGCGCAAGGCAGCTCAGATGGGGATGATCAGTAGCACATAACGCAGCGGTCATTGCCTAAACCGACATCTAAATGGTGTACACATATTTGTGCACATATTGATTCTACCAAATAGGCTTTGGAGACCGCAAGATAATTGGCCCATTGGTGATCTAAGCCGTGAGGAGCTGACGCCAGTCGCCCTAGACGATCGACTCACGGTCAATTCTCTTTGGGCGTGGCTAGCCTGCAGACAGTCATTCTTCCCACGAAGTGTTGCAGATTACCAAAGAACCTTACGTTTCGTGTTGCTAGTTGAAGGTTTTTCTGCCATGCCGGAGAAGGATGAGCAATGGCATGATTTTGCTCCTAAATCTGTTCATGGGATTCTTCTGCCATTATCACTCTTTCCAAGCAATTCGGAGGTGTGATCTGACGTGTGGAATGAGCTAGCGGTCGAGGCAATCACGATACTATTGTGGGCTGCGACAGCCCTTGTTGTGTTGTTCTTGAGCGGCCTTTCCAAGTACCTTCAGGAGCAAGCAAGGCGGGTGGAGAATGATGCAGCGCGAGGACTAATCCAGTCAGCGCTCTCGGAAGCAGAAAAGG
>DUWJ01000072.1 GCA_012842765.1 Bacillota bacterium
GCAGGCGTGGGCGAGTCGGCCACAGAGATTCAGGTTGTTGCTTCTGATGGGTATTACGCCGTGTTCGACCTCGATGATGTTATGCGCCGTCAAGATGTCATTTTGGCGCAGGATGACGAAACGCTCAGGTTGATTGCCACAGGGTACGAGGGGGCCTATTGGGTCAGGATGGTATCCAGGATCGTGGTGTGCGAGGATGATTGACATTTCCGGCCTTAGAGTGCGGTATTATGGCTCCTCCGAACTCGCTCTAAGAGATATTGACCTCATAGTTGAACCTGGCGAGAGCGTCATTGTGACTGGCCCTAGCGGCTGTGGCAAGTCTACATTGGCGCTCTGCTTGGCAGGATTTGTTCCTCATGCCATTGGGGCTGAAGTAGCAGGCAGCATAAGGGTTTGCGGCATTAATCAGCGAGAAGCCAGCGTTTACCGGATTGCACAGCATGTGGGCCTTGTGCAGCAAGACCCTGAAGGGCAGTTCTGCACCATGTGTGTGGAGGATGAGGTTGCATTTGGGCCTGAGAATCTCCGTTGTTCGCCTTATGAGGTCGAAAGCCGCCTTGACAGGGCGTTGGCAACGACAGGAGTATCTCATCTTCGGGGGCGCAAGTTGACTGAGCTTTCTGGAGGAGAGAAGCAGAAAGTTGCCCTCGCTGCAGTGCTGGCCATGGAACCTGATCTCGTGATTTTGGATGAACCTACAGCCTATCTTGATCCGCGTGCCACCCGTGAACTTATCGAGCTTGTGTCGAGGATGCGGGATGCGGATAGTAGGTTGACACTCTTGATACTGGAACATAAACCATGGCGTTTTAGCCATGCACTGGAACGGGTGATCCATCTTGACAGGGGTTCTCTCACGTACGATGGGCCTATCGGCGGTGCCGCTTTCGAAGAGGAGATCCTGGATCAGCTCCCACACAGCCACAGATCGCTTCACGGCTTTGGCGAGCCTTTGCTCAGAGTGCAGAACCTCTGGCAAGCCTATGGCGAGAGAACTGTGCTTCGCGATGTAGATTTGGAGGTTTGCAGAGGTGAGATTGTGGGACTGATGGGCGACAATGGAAGCGGCAAGACGACTTTGCTCCATACAATTATGGGATTCTTACGGCCCTCGTCAGGCAGAGTACTGCTTGAAGGGGATGATATCACCAACAAGCCGGTATCAGCCCGGGCCAGAAGAATCGGAATGATATTTCAGAATCCAAACCACCAGCTGTTTACGGACTGTGTGTGGAGGGAGGTGGTCATAGGTCCCTTATGTCAAGGTGACACTGAAGAAGAGTGCCGTCCTCGCGCAGATGCGCTCCTTGACTCATTCGGACTCTCTAGTTACCGCGATTCCCATCCGCTACTACTGAGCTACGGCCAGAAGCGCCGACTCAACCTCGCGTCAACCATGGCATCCAACCCAAGTCTCCTGTTGCTCGATGAACCCTTTGCCGGGCAGGATGTATCGCGAGCCCGCGATCTCATGTGCATTCTGGATGAGCTTGCTTCAGAGGGCGTTGGAGTCTTAATCATAGGCCATGATCCCGATATCATGACCAGGTGTTGCGACAGGATCCTTTTCATGCGTGATGGAAAGATTCAGATAGACGCTCCTCCTTACGAGGCTGTAGCTGAGCTTGAAAGGAGGGGCGAACATGATTACCTTCCCGGCAGATTCTGACGGCTCAACTGCTGTCAGCAAACTGAACCCCATCACTAAACTGATCGTATTAGTGTCGGCTTGTACAGTAGCTTTGCGGCTTAAGGAGCCTTTGCATGCCCTGATTTGTTTTGGCCTTATTCTCATTGGGCATCTTCTCACTAAGGTGAGACCGGCCATCTTGTGGCAGCGGACGAGAGGCATATTCATGTTTGGCATCATCCTTTTCGCTAGCCAGATCGCTTTGGTATGTGATGTGCCTTGGCAAACTCGGATTGCCAACGGAGCTTTGATGTCTTTGCGCTTTCTCAATGTGGTCCTGGCAAGCCATCTCTTTGTAAGTGTCACTAGCTCGGAGGATTTTGCCTACGCTCTCATGCAGGCCGGCCTCCCATACAGATACGGATTCGCCCTCCTTGCCACAATGCGTTTCGTTCCATACTTCAAAACGCAGGCAAATACGGTACTTCAGGCGCAGATGGCGCGGGGGATGGAAGTGGATCGCCCCACGCCGAAAGGGATATTCCTCATGGCCAAGCACACCTTCGTTCCAGTCATTGTGACTGCCCTGAGCAAGGTTGATTCCCTCGCCATATCTATGGAAGGCAGATGTTTTGGCCTTTACTCTGACCGAACTTACCGTCGGAGAATCCCTTTTCACTGGTGGGACGGGGTTGTTATATGTGCAAGCATTGCAGGCATAGTTGCGTCTTTCTATCTTATCTGAGCGGAGCGAAGATCTCTTTGCGCATTGAACCTCCGTGGCATGAATGCTAACATTGTGGTGCTGAACGAACGAGCCAGTTCACGGGCTGCGGAGGGCATATGAGCGATGAAATATGAATTGATTCTGTTTGATGCTGATGGAACGCTATTCGATTACGACAAGGCGGAACGGTATGCACTTGAGCAAACTTGTCGCCAACATGGACTAGGATACGATCAACCTTTGCTGGAACGATACAGGGCTATCAATTCGTCGCTCTGGAGGCAGCTTGAGGAGGGCATGATCATTTCCTCAAAGATCAGGGTGGAGAGGTTCAGGAGGCTTCTTTCTGAAATCGGATCAGATGCAGAGTGTGACTGGGAGCAATTCGCCCAGCATTACCTCTCGCATCTCGCCGGGGGTGCCTGGCTCATAGACGGGGCAGAGGAGATCTGCCGCTACCTTGCTCCCTATTACAAGCTGGCCATATTGACCAATGGAATCAAGGAAGTCCAGATATCGAGGTTTCAGGCTTCTCCGCTCACACCATACATCAACAAGCTGATCATCTCGGAGGAGGTGGGGTACAGCAAACCCCGTCCCGAGATCTTTGAATATGCAATGAAGACCCTGGGACAGGAGTGTCGAAGCACAACGATGATAGTCGGCGATTCGCTCACTTCGGACATGCGTGGGGGCAAGGACTTTGGCATCGCAACATGCTGGTACAATCCACATGGCATTGAAAATGGCACGGGCTTAGAGGTTGACTACGAGATACGCCGGCTGGATCAATTGAAGGACATCTTGTGATTGGATGCCTGAATTAGCTCGGCTCCATGAAGGCCCTTCTCTTTTGCTATATCGATGGCTTTGCGGAGTTCTAGCTTCGCAGGGTCTGAATGGCATTTTGAGCCCAACTGGGATTGGCCAGAAGGGCCCTTCCCACGCCTACAAGGTCTGCTTTGCCTTGACGGACTAACGAGTCGGCGGCTTCTGGAGTTGTTATGCCACCCGTTACCATCACCGGAACATCCACTGCGCCTTTTATTGCCTCAGAGAGCGGCGCAAAGTAGCCCTCGCCTATGTATCCCGGCAAGCTGGCGCCACCGAGGCCACCTGAGACGTCGATAGCGTCGACTCCCGCTGCTACCAGTTTTTGTGCGGCCCAACATGTGTCATCGATTGTGAGCCCGCCAGGAACGCCATCGTCAGCCCCCAGCCTGTAGAATATGGCTGCGTCAGGTCCGACTGCCGAACAGACCGCCGTCACGACTTCGAGAGGAAAACGGAGACGTCCCTCTCGACTCCCCCCATACTCATCCGATCGAATGTTGGTGATGGGAGAAAGAAACTGGTTTAGTAGGTAGCCATGTGCCCCATGGAGTTCGACCATGTCGAATCCGGCGGCAACTGCGCGTTTGGCGCCTTGCACAAATGCTTTCACAAGATGCGGTATGAAGCTGCGCTCGATTTCACATGGGACCTCGTGTTCGGGCGAAAGCGGGACGACCGAAGGACCCAAAGGCCTTTGTCCTATTGTGCTGCTGCGGGTGGCGGCGCCGGCATGGGTGATCTGAATGCCAATTGCGGCGCCGCAGGCGTGAACGCGCCGAGTTAGCTCGCTGAGGGGGCCTACATGGTCATCACAGTCTATCCCGAGCTGCCTTTCTCGGTATTTGCCCGACTTGAGCACGTACGTATGCTCTACGATGATCAGTCCTACCCCGCGATCCGCGCGCTCTTCATAGTATCTGAACGTAGCTTCAGTTGCCATGCCTTCAAGAGTTGCAGTGTTGCTTGCCATTGGCGGCATGACTATGCGGTTTTTCAAGCTCATATTCTTTACACAAAGCGGCGACAGAAGATCTGACAATGTTAGTGGAGCCTCCCGTATTGATATTGTTGATGCTGCCTTCACGCGACGAATTCGATTGTCTTAACGTACACGAGCTGGGCAAGCCTTCGCCCCGAAATCCGAAGCTAAGCCGAGGC
>DUWJ01000073.1 GCA_012842765.1 Bacillota bacterium
AATTGGGCCAGATCGCCTGAAAGATGCGGACGACCATCTATGGCTATAGCGTCTGCAAATACCGGAGCATGAGGCGAGATCACCACCACCGTGTCCGGCCTCGCTGCAGCGAACTCCCTGGCCAACTCCTCCATTGCATCGATGGTCTTCTGAGCCTTTGCAGCCTCACGCCCTCCCACTCCCGGAACGATTATTGGGGGATGTGGAGCAAGAGCTGCCAGGACTAGTTCACCCATGTCTCATTCTCCTCCCCTGCCGCGACACACCTCTGAGAATCCTGCCGCTTCACACGGGCGCCCAGAGAATTCATCTTCGAGCAGAGGTCATCGTGTCCGCGGTCGATATTTTCCGCCCCAGAGATCACTGTTTCGCCCTCCGCAGCCAACCCTGCCAAGATCAGCGCCGCACCTGTTCTTAGATCGCCAGCATGTACCCTAGCGCCAGTGAGGCCAGGTACCCCCTCGACTATGATGCTCCTGCCCTCAAGGCGAATATCAGCCCCCATCCTCTTGAGCTCGTCCACGTGGAAGAAACGGCTTTCAAACACCGACTCAGTAATGACGCTCACCCCTGATGCGACGGACAGGACAGCCGAAAGCTGTGGCTGCATGTCAGTAGGAAATCCTGGATAAGGAAGGGTTTTTGTGTCGCATGGCTGTATCGGGCCATCCATTGCTGCCTCAACATAGTCATCGCCAACTGTTATGGAAGCGCCCATTTCGCTAAACTTGGAAAGCACAGACTCAAGATGCGTAGGGATGATACTGCCGACTTTAACCTGCCCATGGGTGATTATTCCCGCTGCCAGAAGAGTGGCGGCCTCAATCCTGTCGGGAATTACGGAGTAAGCAACTCCTCTCAATGAATCGACCCCGTCGACGCGAATCGTATCAGTCCCAGCCCCACGTATGTTTGCGCCCATCAAGGTGAGGAAATTGGCAAGATCTACAATTTCAGGCTCTTTAGCGGCGTTCTCTATGATGCTTGTCCCATTTGCAAGGCAAGCAGCCATCATGATGTTTTCTGTGGCGCCAACGCTGGGAAAATCAAGATAAACTCTAGCTCCTTCCAGGCGAGGAGCCTTGGCCACGATGTATCCGTGTTCAACCTCGATGTCAGCGCCAAGGGCGCGGAGCCCCTTAATGTGCAAGTCCATAGGCCTCGATCCAATACTGTCGCCGCCTGGCAATGGAATGCTCGCCTTCCCCTTTCTTGCTAGGAGAGGGCCTAGCAAAAGGCTGGAAGCCCTGAGCGTCTTGGCGAGCTCATACGGTGGTTCATGATGAATCAAGCGATGTGTGCGAACACGCAGAGCTGAGGGGCCCGCCCTCCTAATACTGACCCCCATCTCTCGAAGCACTGCCGACATCGCGGAGACATCCCTGGCGCCAGGCGCGTTCTCGATAATGGTATCGCCTTCAGCCAAGAGTGATCCTGCCATTATCGCGATTGCAGCGTTCTTGCTTCCACCAGCGCGAACCGACCCCACAAGCCGCTTGCCACCTGCTATAACTAGTTCCACAGTTCCGACCTCCAGGGCACCTTGCATTTCCAATGCGCGCCTATAAATAGCTATTCTTCATCCGGCGCCTTTTATCCTTGTGCTCCAACTTCACCTTGACTACGTTCTAAAATGGACAATTGACAGGTTTCGTTCCAGAGGGCCCTCTATCTGCATATGGCCCGAGATAGTCTGGAGAGGCTTCCCCTCTACCAGAATCTCAACCTTCTTTACATACGAAAACTCGGTCAGGGCATTGACAATCGAGTACACCGTCATCTCCTCTGAACGACTGCCGCCCCAGTGATTCATTACCAGCTCAGCGCTGAAGTCGGCCACAGCTGTGTCTCCCTGCAGTCTAACTGAACGCAATACCGTGCCCCGCGGAATTGTCGGCTGGAGTATGCTGTCCTTGCCCGGCCCTGCTATTGTCGCTCGCACAACTGCGGCGAGGGCTTCAATCTTGTTGAGGCTTTTCAGTCCCGGTATCTCCCTGGCCTCAGGCATCAGCGAATCATCGAGATTCGTGGGGCCACCAAAGTAGAGGATGGTGGAATCAGGAGTAAGCTGAGATGTAGCAGTGCCTACTTTCGTAACAAGGCCCCATGCTTCATCCGAATCATCGTCTGGCGCAAGAACATTGCCTGCTTCACCCTGGCTGTCCATGAAATAGGCCATAATTCCATGGAATACTGCTTCTGCAACTTTCACGCGATAGGCGGCATCTGCAAGAAGCCTTTCCTCGCGCGGGTTCGACAGAAACCCTACCTCTACAAGGGCAGAAGGCGCCTTTACCTTCTTGAGCAAGTATATGTCGGCTGGGCGAGCCTTCCGAGTGTTGGGTCCGAGGCGGTTTACCAGCTCAGTCTGGATATGTACAGCCAGTTTCCTGCCCTCCGCTGACGCGGCATTATAGAAGACCTGTGCGCCGGACCACTGCGGCTCAGGAAAGCTGTTGGTGTGTATCGTGACGAATATGTCTGGAGAGTTGGCGTTCACGAGATTCGCCCGCCGTTCCAGCTCCATGCGCTTTCTGGATCCTGTGATGTCCTCTCCGTCTGCGATCAGGCCATGGTCTGATTCCCGGGTCATCACAGTATACACAGCTACGCGCCCTAGCAATTGCCTTAGCTCCAATGCGATGTGAAGATTGATGTCCTTCTCTATGATTCCACTTTTTCCGCGGGCGCCAGAATCCGGGCCGCCATGTCCGGCGTCTATAGCCACTGTCTTTCCGGAGACGACATCGCGGACCGGCGCCAATGTAGTGACAACAAGGACCTGCACAGCATAGATCACAACACCAATCAGCACTGCTATACCAATCAAGACAGCTGTGCGCACCGGCAACGCGATAAAGATCACAGGTCTTTTCATTTCGCAGGCCTCCAGGCGGCAAGGCTCGCGACTTATGCGGCCTCAGCTCCTAAACAGAATATGCCGGAGGCACCCTCCAAATGACCTGTGTCCGATATGCCTAAGCTCCGTGCTGCCCACAGCTTTTGTCCGGCCTGACAACCTGCTCCAAAATGCGCAAGACTGACTGGTCACTCCCTGAAAGCCCTTATCACTCTATAGCCCCCGCCTATTTCAGGCTCATCAGCGTTGCCGTAGGTTTGAGCAATAAATGCTTTGAGAGAAGCAGCCCCCTGTTTGGTGCGAACTACTGCGTAGAAGCTTCCACCAGGCTCAAGGTGATCATGGGCCTCTTCAATCAAACGATACAGGACCGCCCGGCCGGCGCGGATAGGCGGATTGGTCGCTATAACATGGAACATCCTGCCCCGAACAGGGTCAAAACCATCTCCTGACACAACCGTCACGCGCTCCACTCCATTTCTGCGGGCGTTGGCCCGGGCAAGCTCGCAAGCGCGTTCATTGATGTCAGTCATCCATATCTCACATTCCGGATGAAGTGAGGCGATGGAGATCCCAACAACTCCGTAACCGCATCCTAGATCCAAGAGGGACTGACCCGGACTAATCCGGATAGCCTGTATAAGCTGGTCTGTGCCTCGATCCACACGAGTCTTCGAGAAAACCCCGGCATCCGTTTCAAAGCTGAGTTCCCTGCCACCTCGCGGAGTATAGGATATGATTCGGCGCTCGTGCGGAGATGTGGGTGAGGTCGTGAAATAGTGTTCAGACAGTGCACACACCTCCCTATTTTAGGCCTTTTGGGCCACACAGGTCTGAGTAATTCCACAGGCCTCACCCGTCTTCCTTTCGCCAGTCCCATATGGCGCGACTTAAGCCGTGCCACTACATGGTCAGACTCCCCTCTGATGTGGTAATGAGCTGCAGTACTTTCTCCTCGGTTCCTTTTTCAGCATTGATGTAAACAAAAAACTGTTCTCCATAGGATGTACCCCTAAACTCCCAGCAGAACGCCTCGGGCGTGTCAACTGTCTCCACTGGGATCACCGCAAGACGGGCCGGCTCGGTTACCGTAAGCGCCGGACTGAGGAGTTCCCGTGCCTCATCTGCATCTATCGAAGGTTTGGGAAGTCGGCGCATAGTGTGGGAGGTTAGGTAGGCCAATGCATCATAGGAGAGAATATCACCATTGTCCAAAGCCACCTTCACTTTGACCTGGTCCGGATAGATCACCACACCATCCTGCGTGTATACGAACGGGACAATAGAGACATCACCAACCTCAGATGCAAATGTGGGAGTCATATTGACCATTCCAACTTTGCTTAAGAAGGCGCTAGCACGCTTGACAGACTCAGCCAGATCTATCGTCTTTTTGTCAAGATCCCGCGCCACGTTCATCAGCACAACGTGTCCGCCCTTCTTCGTCACGTCAACAACTGCGTCCGGCTTTCCGCTCCTCTTCGGGGCGTCAAGCCGCACCCTGTAAATGTCAATGTCCCCTTTGGCCTTTATATTCTCTTCCACCGTTGCGGAATGGGATGAGGCGTCAAATGGAACGAATCTGCGAGCCACCTCTTTGGCCTGATCGGCGGTGATCTCCGCGCCAGTGATTCCCCTTGGCCTGATCTGCTCGATATGATCCGAGAAAGGTCCGTCATATATCAAAGTCGGGAAAGTCTGAACCTGTTCGTCGACTCTAGTGAAGCCGTCCTTAACCACATCTGGAGTAGCGCTTGTGCCTGGTTTCGGTTTCACTTCTGATTTTGCCTGTTCGGCTACTCTAACCCAATTCACCTTACCTGTAGATACCTGTGCCTGCATGTCGGCGAGTCCACGCGCCAGGTCTTCCGATTGCTTCTTCATGTCGACAAGTTTGTTCCAATCATCCTCGCTCATCACCTGCTGGTTCGCTACCTTGCGCGCAGTTGTAAACGCAAAGTCGCCTACCTGTGTCAAGAAGGCTGAAGTCCGCGCCAAAACCTTGTGGGTTACAGGAAGGTTGTTCAGATTCGCCTGCGCATTGCTGGCCTCCCGCCAAACATCAGAGAGCGCACCCACGCGGAGTCTGGGAGAACCGGATGCAAGGCTCTTGGATAGCGCTACTCGGACATTGTCTACATTTCCCAGAAGATCGAAGAATGACCGAAAATACTGGTTCCCCACCGCCACTTCCAGCCTTTGCTTGGCGGCCCATTGCGAATAGGCAAACACAAGGCTCACAATTACAATTACTAGTAGGAGCGCCTGTGGCCAATTGCGCATCTTCCCGCGCGCTCCGCTTGTCCCATCGGTCATTTGCATTGTCCCCTTTCTACCTGGCAAACACGTGTTTGCCTATTTTTACAGCAATGCTTCTGCTCCATATCCATCCTGATACGGGTTTGGCAGGGTTCCAGAAGAATACGCACCCATATGTAGGATCGTAACCGTTCATAGCATCTCTTGCGGCAGATATCGCCTGTCTGCTCGGAGAGCGCCTCCATATCAATCCGTTTGATACAGATTCAAATGCTCCAGGTTGGAATACACATCCAGATATTGAATTGGGAAATTTGGGACTCGCCACTCGGTTGAGCATGACAGCGCCGACAGCTACCATCCCCTGGTATGGCTCACCTTCAGCCTCGGCTGCAATCAGGCGGGCAAGAAGGTTGACGTCGCCGCTACGGCTTTGAGCTCGACCAATATGCGCAACCGTTCCAATAACGACGGCAACTGCAAGCACTACAAAGACAAGGATCCGTGCGTTGGGCATTCTCATGTTGGCATACCTCCTTCCGATCAAAACCCTCTTTGCATCAGCGGGCAAAAACATGCTTACCGATTTTGACAATGATATTCCGAGTCCAAATCCATCCAGATACCGGCTTTGCGGGGTTCCAGAAGAAAAGGGATCCGTAGGTAGGGTCAAACCCGTTTATCGCATCTCGAGCGGCGCTGTACGCAATTTGATCTGGTGTTCTTCGCCAGTACAGCCCGTTGGACACAGATTCCAAGGCATTCGGCTGAAAGATCACAGCCGACAGCGAGTGTGGAAACTTGGGGTTTTTCAATCGGTTCATTAGAACCGCCCCCACTCCAACCTGGCCACGGTAAGGCTCTCCCCTGGCCTCAGCGGCTATCGCGCGGGCAACCAAATCTACCGACGCCGACCTAGATGCCATTGGCGCCGGCTTGTAGGCCGCGGGCGCCTCAGCAGCCACCGTGTAGCCGAAGCCAAGAGCCCTCCATGTCTGCGGTCCAACGAGGCCGTCCACCTTCAGCCCGTTTTTGCGCTGAAATGCCAAAACTGCTCTGTGGGTATTGGCGCCGAAAACGCCATCTACCCACCCTCGGTAATAACCCCAATCGGAAAGCTTCCATTGAACGAGTCTAACCGAACGCCCTCTGGAACCCCAGTACAGCGTCGGCCTTGTCTCGGCTTTAGCAGGGGTTGCAGCGCATAAAAGCACCACAATGAAGATCATGGCGCCTACAGTCAAACCCATAATCGGTGTTTTCAGGTTCATCGATCAGTTACACTCCTGTCCTGGTTGGCTCGCACAACGTGCTGGTATTATTCTCTCAGCACTGTTCCATGGATATGCACGGACAAAGACAAGCCGGAAGCTAAGGCTGAAACCGCAATATAGCGCGTGCAACCACGCTAGAGCATGAAAAACAATGTCATGCCTCACATGATCTGCAGAAACCCTCGCCTAGGTCCCCTGGTGATTGAACGGGCCTTCCAGCGTTCTGGACGTAGGAGAATAGTGGAGATATTATCAGCTTGACCTAGGCAAAGACTTGATGATGCGGAGGATGGTCATTAAGAATGATGCATACAATAGGGGTTGTCTTCAATCTGAAGAAGGACTTCCCCGGCCTTGTCGGGAAAGCAAACAGCGTTCCCGATCTGGCTGCGGAATGCGAGGAAGAGGAGACTGTTGACATGCTCTCATCCTCTCTGGCCAAGATCGGTGAGAAGGTGATGCTGTTTCCGCACAAATCTGACCTTTTGGAGAGATTGGACGAGGCGCGGCCTGACATTGTCTTCAACATAGCTGAAGGCTGGGCTGGGCGGAATCGGGAGTCCCTTATTCCGGCACTGCTTGAGCTGCTCGAGATCCCGTACACTGGCTCCGATGCCTTAACGCTCGGCATTGCCCTCGACAAAGCCATGGCCAAACGTGTGGCATCTACTGTAGGTGTCAGGACTCCCCGTTACATCAAAGTCAGTTCCATAGAGGATCTGTCCTCCATGAATATGGACTTTCCTGTATTCGTCAAGCCCAACTACGAAGGATCGAGCAAGGGAATACGTAATTCGTCGCGCGTCAGGAACATGGATGAGCTGACTGAAAAAGTCAGGTGGATACTGGAGACATATTCACAGCCTGCGATTGTTGAGGAGTTTCTTCCAGGAAGGGAATTCACCGTCGGAATCATCGGAAACGGACGACCACACGTCCTCCCTATAATGGAAGTATGCCCCGGCAATCGTGACTCAGCCGATTGCGAATTCGTCTATTCATACGAAACCAAGTCAGGAAACCTTGAGCGCTTCAGGGTTCCTGCGCCTATTCCAGAGCACCTAGCATCGGAGATCGCAGATATGGCCGTCTCCGTATTCGAGGTAATGGAATGTCGGGACGTGGCAAGGATCGACTTCAGGCTCGATGCAGAAGAACGACCGCATTTCCTGGAGATAAACCCTCTGCCCGGGCTCTCCAAAGTCAGTTTGCTTCCGCTTCAGGCCCGGGCGGCTGGAATGACGTATGACGATCTTGTGAAGTGGATTCTCACATCAGCCTGGTCCCGCTACTGGCACTAGCTGGCCGATCAACATGGCGCTTTCACAAGCGAAAAGAGCGCGTTCGTCTTTCGCTCACAGCGATGCGAACGTGCTCTTTTATTGTGTTACAAAGCGCCCGTTCCCCTCTGCGCTTATTACCCCGTTCCATCGGGGCATACTAACGCAGGCATTTCATAGCCAGTCTCTTTGAGAGGAGAAAAGAACAGGTATGGATAACAGGGTTAGGTGTTCGGTAAACAACTGCCATTACTGGAATGAAGGCAACTATTGCCATGCATCACAGATCATGGTGACGTCCGATTCAATCGCAAATCAACTTCCAGACAGTTACGACGCGTTGCAAGCTTCCATAGCTGAGCCAAGGCCGGCTGCCCACATCGGCGAGACTTGCTGCAAGACATTCGCTCCCAAGGGAACGTCAGATACGACGGTACGCTCGGATCGAACTACTCGAATGTAATAGGAGTCCCTGCGTTACACCGGGCGGGACCGTGCACGGTCCCGCCCAACTCGCATACGAATGGTTGCCCACGCTAATGGCTGACACGCTTTTCGAAACTGTGTATCGCCTTTACATCATGAGGAAATGCCCACAGATAGGGCTGAACCAAAACAGGGGGCACCCGCGTTCTAAGTAGGTCTCGATAAGTTTCTGCGCGACCTTGGAGTCTGTACTGCCTGCGGTTCAAATCTAGACCGCTTGATTTGACAAGGTGATTGCTCAGGTATGCGCCAAAAGGCATTTGAGCGCTCCCTGAAGCAGCCAAACCCCTTACGCCAAATAGTAATCAGTCGCGCAAACGCCGCCGGAAGACTGAGCTGGCCTTTGAGGCCCGGACCAGAAGTGTGTGGCGATGGCCAAGGTTTGCTGCGAGGAAAATCAGAGGTTGGCAACGAACCTGGCTAACTTCTAGTCACATCCAATTGAGGCGAACTAGCTGATACCTTTTTATGGATATGTTCACTGCATAAACCGACCCTCACTCGCAAAAAGCAGTCCAACGCGTGTCGATAGAGCTACTCCGAATAAGCCTGTTTTCGGCAACAATTCAATCTACGCCCACCAAGCGACTTCGAACTGAGCTTTATACACGT
>DUWJ01000413.1 GCA_012842765.1 Bacillota bacterium
CAACGCCCAACTGCCTGGCCAGAATCTCCAGAAACTCGCATTCCTCTTCGGTGCAGGTCATACCCAGCACGGTATGGCCAAACGCTAGACCGCCAATCACATCTGAGCCCATCAATATCGGAGCAGCCACAACAGAGGCAATCCCCATGTCGCGCACTTCAGGCAGAGCTTTATCGAATTTCTGATAGTCGGATATGCCAACAGTCCTTCGAGACTCAATCGCGAGTCCGATTCCACCCCGCCCTGGTTCGAGTACAGAGCCGCAAAAGCCTGGGGGCAGAGCGCGACAAGCTTCTGCCACAGTTCGACCGTGCTCGTCAACGACAGCGATCATCCCGGCCTCAGCTTCGAGAACATCGAGGCCATCATCGATTATCGCTTCCAACATGGCCTGCAATTCCAGCCCTGAATTGACTGCCCGGGCGAGATCAGCTAAAGTGCGATCCCAACGGTCCCGCTTGCGTGCCCTCTCATGCTCCACAGTCGCCATCTCCAATGAACCCTGATAGGCCTTGGAAAGCTGCCCTACGCCGCAACCAACAAGCATGAAAAGGCCACACCTGTACAGAAGAATCCAGCTGATATCGGCAACGTTCGCCTGCGAAGCTTCAGCGGATAGAAAGTATAGTCCAGCGCATGCGATTCCTACAACTGTAGATTGCGCTAGGCCGGTATTGAAAGAGGAAACTACAATTTCGAGGAGATACAGCAGGAACGCTTCGCTGAACGTACCGCCTGTTGCGAAGACAGTAGCCGAAATCAGAATAAGATCGAATACTGTGGCAAGAGCACTTGCCACCGAGTATCCATGCTTGTTGCCGATAGCACTGAACCCAACCGTCGTCGCTATTGCAAACGCAATGGCTACGACAGTTGCCGGTTTGATCGAAGAGGTTGCTAGCAAGAGCATGATGCATAATGCTATTACTACAATCCTGAGGAACAGCACCTCTACATAAGCAAATCGCACAATCCCCTTCTCTGGGGCTGTAGGTTCAGCCCAGTCAGCAGATTCAGCGACTCTATTCGGATCAATCTGTCCCGGCAAATGGCACCACTCCTCTTGGAAGAGGTAAACACCTTCTGTGGAGGGCTCGTCGGGATTTATTCGACTGGTGACCCTCAACGAGCTGGCTGCAATGGAAGGGCGCACGACCTCAGCAACATCGTTGCGACATTGAAATGGAAGTTAATGTTTGGCATTGGAGCAGTGAAGGCCCGATACGCCTTCATATCTCTTCCACAGCCCTGGCAAGCCGATAACATCAAAGCTGATTTAGCTTTCAACCACATGGATAGTCTCAAGGTCAGACACAGACTACCCTGTTCTTCCCCTGCCGTTTCGCCGTGTACATGGCGGCATCCGCAGCGCTGACAAGCTCGTCCACAGTGGATCCCGCCTCCGGGTAAGAAGCGACCCCAACGCTCACAGTTGCAACCACCGGCGACCCGTCAACAGACAGCGGCGAATTCTCGATCCGCGTCCGAAGGCGTTCGGCCATTACACTAGCATCTTCCTTCTTGGTATTGGGGAGTATTATCATGAACTCATCGCCCGCATATCTCGCCAGAATATCAGACTTGCGCGATATTGCCTTCATCGTTTCAGCCAGGTGTATCAAGTGCATGTCGCCAATGGCGTGTCCATACCTATCGTTTATGTAC
>DUWJ01000414.1 GCA_012842765.1 Bacillota bacterium
CAACGCCCAACTGCCTGGCCAGAATCTCCAGAAACTCGCATTCCTCTTCGGTGCAGGTCATACCCAGCACGGTATGGCCAAACGCTAGACCGCCAATCACATCTGAGCCCATCAATATCGGAGCAGCCACAACAGAGGCAAGCCCCATGTCGCGTACTTCAGGCAGAGCTCTATCGAACTTCTGATAATCCAATATGCCAACAGTCTTCCGAGACTCAATGGCGAGTCCAATTGCACCCCGCCCTGGTTCGAGCACAGAGCCGCAAAAATCTGGAGGCAGAGCGCGACAAGCTTCTGCCACGGTTCGACCCTGCTTGTCAACAACAGCGATCATCCCAGCCTCAGCTTCGAGAACATCGAGGCCACCATCGACCACCACTTCCAACACGGCATGCAGGTCCAGCCCTGAATTGATTGCCCGGGCAAGATTAGCCAAAGTGCGATCCCAGAGGTCCCGCTTGCGTGCCCTCTCATGCTCCACAGCCACCATCTCCAATGAGGCCTGATAGGCCTTGGAAAGCCGCCCTACGCCACAGCCGACAAGCATGAAAAGGCCACACCTGTACAGAAGAATCCAGCTGGTCTCGGGCGTGTTGGCCCATGAAGCCCATGTGGCCACCGAGTAAAGGCCCGCACAGCCCATCCCCGCTGCTACGCATCGCGCAGAACCGATATTGAGAGACAAAACCACAATCTCGAGAAAATACAGAAGGAAAGCCTCGCTGTCAATGCCGCCTGTTGCAAAGACAGTAGCGGAAATCAGAATAAGATCGAATAGTGTGGCAAGAATACTTGCCACATAATACCCGTGTTTGCCGCCTATAGAATTGAAACCAGCGACCGTCGCTATTGCAGGCACAATGGTTATGATAATTGCTGGTTGGATCGACAGAGTTCTTAGCAAGAACATGATGCATGTTACTATCACTACAATTCTGAGCAATAGCGCCCCTACATTTGTGAATCGCGCAACCCCTTTTTCGTCAAGCGAGGGTTGCGCGCGGTCAGCAGATTCAGCGGCTCTATTCAGAGCATTCTGTCCTGGCATATGACACCACCACTCACTAACCCTTAGAAGCACTAAACACCTTATGCGGAAGACTCGCCAGTATGGATTTCACCGGCAATCCTCAAAGACCTTGCAACAAGAGGAGGACCTACGGCCTCAAAAAACAACATTCCCGGAACTATTATGGAGGCAAGCATTTGATAGTGATCAGGGAGGGCAACTCCTGCGGCAACAGTCAAGCCCGCAGCGAGCCCAGCCTGGGGAAGCAATGACAGCCCGATATTACTTCCTATCTGTCTCCCAACCCCGGCCAACCCTGAAGCGATCCCAGCTCCGATCACCTTCCCTGCCACGCGGGCAATTACATATGCGGTGAAAAGCCCGAGTGAAGAAGAGAGCGCGTTGAAACTGCATCCCACCCCCGCAAGGCAAAACAGCGTCACATATATGGGGGGTGAGAACCTGTCTGCCGACGCAAACAACCGCCTGCTCCCAACCACCAGGTTAGATACTGTTGCCCCAAGAACAAGCGAACTGATCAGTGGCGATACATGCATCCTGCTTGCCAGTCCCGCCGCCAGCAACACTGCACCGACCACAACGACCACGAGCTCGTCCGCGCCTCTTACGTATTTAATGAAGAATCCCATCGCAATGCCAACAACTACGCCTACGAGCACCGCTCCAAGCAGTTCCCACAGAAACACGCCGAAAACCCCAGATGGAGATTGCGACATAATCCCGTCAGGAAGCGCCCTAGCAACCGCAACCGCGATTGCGTAGAGAAGGATGCATACAGCATCGTCAATGGCAACGACCGAAAGCAGAGCATTTGTGAGAGGACCGTCGCTCCTGTATTTCCTGGTGATCATTATGGTGGTTGAAGGTGCAGTTGCTGCTGCGATGGCGCCTAGAACCAAGCCAAAGCCTAATGGCTGATCGAGCCACATACATGCCGTCACCACAGCCAATATGCAGCCAATGGCCTGCATGAAAGCTATTCCAACTACACCGCGAGGAAGCGAACGAACCCTGTCTGCCTCAAGCTCGCCACCGACAACAAAAGCAATAAGGGCCAACCCAACCTCAGCAGCGAATGATACTCCAACAGGGGTGATCACCTCCACAATGCTAGGCCATATCTGCCCTATGGCAATACCGGCGATAAGGTAGCCCACCACCGAAGATAGGCCCCAGCCGACAACCACCCGCCCGGCCACAACGCCGCTCAACATGAGAAGACTAATCGCAAGAACGCTATTCATATCAAACCTCTCCGCCAGCTAGGGACCTTATTTCCCGAGTTCGTCAAGGCTCGAATGACGCTTAGGAAATCCAACAACCTTTCCAACAGGCACTGTGAAAAGGACTCCAGCGCCAGGCATGCTAAGATCTCCGACAACACTTTCCACAGCTGAAATTGCCTCGTCCACCTTATCATCAGGCAACAGAGCAAAGATAGTGCGGTTATATGGCCTGCTTTCGTTCAGGTGGTGCCTAAGGGCAGCAAAGATAGGTATTGATGAGTTGTCGATTTCAGACAAAGTACGACCCATTCCCACGCTTTCTATGCAAGTAGCCCCTGTTATACCTGCCCTGACGAAAGCCGAAAAAAGGTCATCCAGGAGCGTCGTATCATTCAAGACAACAAATAGAACCTGCAAGCAAGTTCCCTCCAGTAATTCCTCAGATAGAGGCAAGTCCATTGCTTTTACTATAACCTACTATGTATTGGGTGACAAGATACTGTATAGTGCTCCAATATCAGCAATTACCCAAATCACCCTTGGATTCCTTCATTAAGTTATCATAGCCCTTAGCTTCTCCAATATCAACTGATGCGTCGTCGGTTTATGTCGGAAATACGATCTCCAAAGAAAAACCTTGTGGGAAAACTTGGGAGCTTACTGCCATACTCGCCATATTCCGCGCCAGACACACCGTTTCCTCTATGTTGGTCAATTTCGTGAGCTCGAAAACAAGACGAGGACGGCCTTCACCAGCGTCCGTGCATCGCAAAAAGCGGACCGGAAAATTCCCTGAAGCAAAAAGGCTAGATACAGCTTCCATAATTGTCGCCCCCACACGCAGAATATTCGGGGAGAAAGCGCATTGATACTCCACACAATCTGACGAGTCTTTCGGCTATGGGACACACTGTACAACAGGTCAGCTGTGGCACGCGCTTTTTCCAACCTTTTCGATATCCAGGGGCGCGCAAGAGCAAATCTTCTTGCTTAATATCAGAGGGAGAGACATCAATATGCAGAAGTACCGATTAACACACATATCCAAAATGCGATCATCGCTTGGGGGCGATTGGATGTTCAAGCAATTCATCGATATATCTAGGGAGCTTTTCACTGGCATAGAAGTCTGGCCGGGCGACCCAGAGGTCCAATTCGGATATGTCTCATCTGTATCCAGCAATGGCGCCCAAGTCATGGAACTGCGTCTGGGGACACACTCAGGAACTCACATAGACGCCCCTGCCCACTTCATCGAAGGAGCTATGGGGATCGATGAAGTTCCCCTTTCTGCTACTATCGGGCCGTGTCTTGTAATCGACCTCACAAACATGCACGGACCGATCGATCAAGCTGCTCTAGAGATTCATCTGCCTGAAGAGTATCCTCCGCGACTGCTCCTGAAGACGTCGCACGATTCCTGGCAACAAGCAGCATACTTGAACCACGAGGGAGCCAGATTCCTCGTCGAATCCGGAGTAAAACTGGTAGGAACGGAAGAGATGTCAATCGAGCAAACCGATGGAGACGGTCGTGTTCACAAAACTCTGCTGGAAGCGGGCGTGGCAATCCTTGAAGGAATAGATCTGCAAAAAGTGGCACCCGGTCCATACGTCCTCCTTGCACTACCCCTGCGTCTTAAGGGAGCCGACGGATCTCCATGCCGCGCCGTTCTGGGGGTTCTTTCAGAGAAATGGCAGCCACATGTTTTATGCAATTCAGTTCCATAATTTTTCAAAGACAGCAGGATGCCCACCCTAGAGCTTAGTTGGAACAAAATAGGTTTCTAGTAGCGTAGGCATCACATTGATACAAGCCGTTCTTGCTGTAGAATGGTTGCCCGCATTCTGGATCTTATTCTCTCCGCTCGCCAACTTCGCTCGAGCAAAATGTGAGTTCCTCATGTGACGTAAAGTTCTAGTATACGTTCGACAACGACGGTCACACTAGAAACGCAGTCGCATGCAGCAAGAATACGCGTGAGAAGGGAGGAGTATTTTATGGCGAGACAGAGCAGAAGCAATAGGATTCTCAACCCACAGGCTCGTCAGGCTCTTGACCAGATGAAATATGAGATAGCCAGTCAGGTGGGGGTCGATTATAACGCTTATGGCGGGTATCTCGGAGACATTCCCGCCCGCGAGGCCGGAAGGATCGGCGGCCAGATGGTTAAGCACATGATCGCAGCGGCGGAGCAGAGCCTCATTAGTCAAACCGTCGCCGGCACTCAGGCCAGTTTCGCACAGGCTCTGAGGCCCCAAGTTTCTGGCACCTTCCCAACAGAACCCACATCAACCTACACGACTCAGACAAACCTTAACGTGCCGAAATCATAAAAGCTTGCCCACGCAAGCGCCGGCACGTA
>DUWJ01000415.1 GCA_012842765.1 Bacillota bacterium
AGGTAATATGTAAACTTAGCTCTTCACAAATAAGTCCATAGTAGTATTATTAGTTATAGAGTAGGAGGCTACTCCTAATTTCGACTCATTACACATGTCTGGAAAGGGAAGATTGTCATGAAAAGGCTGAGTAGGCTGCTCGCATTGTTCCTGGTAGTCCTGCTGTCGTTGTCGCTCGTCGGCTGCGGCAAGAAAGAAGAGCCCGAAGAGGACATCCTGGACAACGATTTTGAGGAAACGGAAACCTGGGACTACGACGAAGACGACACTGAGTCCACAGATTTCGACAGTGACTCTTGGGATTTCGACTGGGAAGATACGACCGACGAAGAAGACGATGATTACGATTGGGGCGGATCGTTCGAGTAGTTCGTCCGGTAAAAACATACTACGGTCTTATGTTGCCGTAATGCAGTTGGATAACTGACTAGATCTATTCGATTTAGGGGCGTCGGAAGGCGCCCCTAAAACCTTAACTGGGATCAAATGATGCGCAGCCTTCCACGCGGCTTTCAGCATATCTTTTGCTACGCCCGCGGGAACAATAGTATGGCTTTGAGGAGGTAGGCACATGAACTGCGCCAATGGCTATGCGAATGGCAACGAAACCCTTCGTCTGCTTACGTCGAGGGCGAGCTGCCGCGATTTTTCTGACAAGAAGATACCGCAAGAGACGATTAATGCAGTGCTCAATGCCGGAATCCATGCGCCAACCGGCGGCAATCTACAGCCATATTCCATAATAAAGGTCGAAAATCATGACATGCGCATCCGCCTGGCCGAATTCTGCGGCGATCAGGGTTTCATTGCCAAAGCCCCGGTCAACCTAGTATTCTGCATTGATTGGCACCGACTAGAACGGTGGGCATCCTTGGAGGACGCTCCGTTCTCCGCCACACAGTCGTTCCGCCACTTTTGGATCTCATTTCAGGATACTGTCATTTGTGCTCAAAACATCTGCACCGCCGCCGACGCCGTCGGGCTCGGCTCGTGTTACATTGGAACCGTCCTGGAATGCCTTCGTGAACTTCGCGAACTGCTCGAACTCCCAAATGGAGTGCTTCCCGTAGTGTTGCTGGCTATTGGGTATCCCCGAGAACGACCAATGCCCCGCAGGAAGTTGGGGGCAGACGTTGTAGTGCATGATGAGGTCTACCGGGATCTGGATGCTGAAGAATTGCTGCGGGCCTATGAAAACAAGTACGAAGGGTTTGCCCTTGAAGCCACCGAAGAGCGAGTAGCAATTCTGGAGGAAGTATGCAAAGCAGTGCACGGCGATGAATTTGCTGTTGAATGCCTGGAACGAGTCCGGGAAGCTGGACTGATAAATGCAGCGCAATACAGGTTTGGCCTGCACTACCGTGCAGACAAACTGCCTGATGGGAATGAGGACCTTGTCCGGGCCACTGAGGAAGCAGGGTTCAACTGGTTCAAGCGTGCTGACATGTCCGTAGATGACAAGGACTGATATTAGGACTCTCGCGTCACATGCTAGTTGTGAGATCCAAGTCCTTTCACCGGCAGCCCACAGCCTGGCATAGGTCGTGGGCTGCGGTTCGAGCGCCTAAGAATCCCCAAGTATGCGAGTGTCAATTGCAGCAACCTCCGAAGGCTGGCATATTGACGGCGACGCCGGCGCGTCGCTTCTTTCCCCAGTCCTCAGAGTGGGGCGACCCGTCGACAGGTCATTCTTGCAGAAGCGACACGCCCAACTAACGGCCAATCCACATGAGAGCTTTCATGGGATTGGCGAAACTCCGCCGGAAACCTCAGCGGCATATTCACATCATGCAACCTCTGTGCGGCCTCGCACCCAGCAGGCGCACATATGTCCTCCGCCAACATCCTCGAGCACCGGTTCCTTTTCGCTGCATATGTCCTGAGCCAACCGACATCTCGTATGGAACCTGCAGCCGCTCGGGGGCTCAACCGGGCTAGGAACGTCTCCTTCAAGTATTATCCTCTGTCTCCCGCCCCTCAGCTTCGGGTCGGGTATCGGCACCGCAGATAGCAGCGCCTCCGTATACGGATGCAGAGGGCTTGAACATAGTTCATCCTTCTGCGCCAGCTCTACAATCTTTCCCAGGTACATCACGGCCACTCTGTTGCTTATGTGCCGAACTACAGCAAGGTCGTGGGCGATAAAGATATACGTCAGCCCGAACTCTTGCTGCAGATCCTGGAGCAAGTTGATGACCTGCGCCTGAACGGAAACGTCCAGAGCCGATACGGGTTCGTCCAGGATTATCAGCTTGGGATTGAGTGCGAGCGCCCTCGCAACGCCGATTCGCTGGCGTTGCCCGCCGGAAAACTCGTGCGGATACCTGTGTGCATGCGATCTGTCAAGCCCGACAACTCCCAAAAGCTCTGCAGTCCTCCGCTCCAATTCGGCGCCTTTTGCAATCCCGTGGACCAGCAAGGGCTCGCCAACCATCTCACCCACGGTCATCCGAGGGTTGAGAGATGAAAATGGATCCTGGAAGACTATCTGCATATCCTTGCGCGCTCTCCGGAGATCTTCCTTGCCCATTGAAAGCCAATCACAGCCGTCGAAACGGATCGATCCTTCCGTAGGCTCCTCGAGCCGCATCAGCAGCCGCCCGGTGGTTGACTTGCCACATCCGCTCTCGCCTACAAGGCCCAAAGTCTCGCCCTTTCGAACTTCGAAGGATATTCCATCAACCGCCCGGACTGCGCCTACTTGCTTCTGGCGAATTATCCCCTGAGTAATCGGATAGTGCTTTGTCAGATTATCTACGCGGAGCAGAGCTTCAGCTGATCCTTTGCTCACTTCTGGTCCGCCTCCTTTTCTGCCCTGATACACCTTACCTCGTGCCCAGGAGCGATTCTCCTCAAGGGAGGCATTTCGCGCCTGCAGGCCGCTTGGGCATTAGGACATCTAGGCGCAAACCGGCACCCTTCCGGCATTCGCAACGGACTCGGGACGACGCCATCGATAGGATGGAGCCGTTCTGTCTCTTCATTCAGCTTGGGAACTGAACGAAGCAGACCTGCGGTGTAGGGATGCACCGGTTTCTCGAATATCGTCATCACATCGCCTGTCTCCACTATCTGGGATGCGTACATCACTAC
>DUWJ01000416.1 GCA_012842765.1 Bacillota bacterium
AAAATCACTTTTTCGACTATCTATCCGGTCAGCCACTCCGCCTACCCCTTCTTGAGTTTCTCAGGTATCGCCTCACGGGCATAGGCAAACAGATATTCTTGGGCAGGTCCGGCAACCTCTCCGAACTTGCCTGCAGCCCACTTGCGAATCTCACGGTGGCTGATTTCCTCACCGTCGAAATACAGGTGCCTAACTGCTCGTTCGATCCATACATCCACCGGGAACGCTTCATACTTTCCCATAGAAAAGAGTAGAACACAGTCTGCAACCTTCTCGCCCACACCGCGCAGTCGGATCAACTCTTCCTTGGCAAGAGGATAGTCCAACGATGCGATTCCGTCAAGATCGATGTCGCCCGACGCTACTCTGTTGGCCGCTTCGCAGACTGACCGCGCCCTGAAACCAGTCTTGCATGCCGCCAGCTCATCCACTGTGGCGCAGCACATCTCGCGCGGACCGGGGAAGGCGTACCACACCTTCTTCCCACTGGCCTCATAGCCGGCCGCATCCACTAATCCATCTCGGCTCCCGCCATCATGCGAAGTCGGAACGTCAAATACGGGCGCACCCCATGCTTCCGCTATCCTCTCCACTGTACGCGAGATCTGAGGTATGCTATTCCTTGCCGATATAATGTAGGACACCAGGCATTCCCAAGGCTCTTGAGCAACGATTCGAAGACCCCGATTCCTCTCAACCGCCTCGAACATGATCTCGTCTGTGGCAGCTATAGCCTCTTCTATCGGACTATGCGGAACGGCGAGGCGAAAATAGTCGATGGCAATTCTGACCGTCTCATCATCGACTGGCGGATGGATTATGAGCGCATCATCGCGTTGTTCAAGACGAAGCAACTTCCCACGAACCACGCCTTCTTCCAACTGCCCTCTCGATCCAGATGTGCGCCAACGAAATGCTTGGCCACAATGGCACGAAGAATGCAAGTTGAAGCTGTCAAACCCAGTTATTTCACAGATGCCATCTTTCCAGTTAGTCTTTAAATCCAATTCCGCCAAGCCTACCACAGTCCCTCGCTCCCTGCCTATTCTTCGGTTGCCATAGACTCAAGCAAGTCCTCTAGCTCCCGCTGTATGCTGTCATAACCTGCCAGGTCGCCATCTTTGAGGCGATCGCGAGCCTGCTGGTAGAGTTTGAGGGCCTGATGAGCCAGTTCCCTTGTATTGCCAAGCTCATCCGAATCGAGAAAACTACCTGTCGCTCCTTCGCCATGCCCGGAAAGCATCGCGTCAAGAGCGCTCCACAGATCGCTTCCTATGGCGACCTTGGCTCCGTCGCATAGCACCACGCGCTTCAACTGGGGCAGCTGGCTTGTCTGAGCTGCCAGAAATAGCGGTTCCACGTACAGCAATCCGCCGCCAATAGGATACACCAACAGGTTGCCCCGAATAACAGTTGACCCGCTCTGATTCCACAGCGACAGCATCTTTGAGATCTCTGCGTCCTGGTCTATCTGGGCCTCTATCTGCATTGGGCCAAATATGACCTTTTGCTTTCCGAACTTGTACGCCACCATCCGGCCGAAATCATCCATATCGCTGTTTACCGCGAGCCATGCAACCATGTTGTCCTTCCGTGAAGGCGTGAACGGCACGAAAAGCACGAAGCCCATATCGGACTCACCTGGAAGCACCAATCGGATATAGTAAGGGCTCACTTCGCGTTGAGAACCACCGTAAAGCTCATTTGGAATTGCCCAGAGGTCTTCCTTGTTGTAGAACACCTCGGGATCTCTCATATGGTACATCCCGTACATCTTGGCCTGAATCGTGAAGAGGTCTTCTGGATAACGCACGTGTTCACGTATGCTTTGCGGCATTTCATCGGCTTCCTTAAACAGTCCCGGGAATATCTTTGCGTACGTAACCGCCACCGGGTCATTTCTGTCGATGAGATAGAAATCCGTCTGGCCGGTATAGGCATCAATCGTGACCTTCACGGAATTCCTGATGTAGTTGATGCCTCCCACATATCTTTCGGAAAAAGGATATCGGTCTGACGTGGTAAGGCCATCTAAAATCCATATCAGCCTACCGTCAGCAACTACGATGTATGGATCACTGTCATAGCTGAGGAATGGGACTATTTTTCTAGCACGCTGCCCAATCTCCCTATCAAATAATATCCTGCTGTCAGAAGTGATATCAGACGACAACAGCAGCCTAGCGTCGGAAAACTTCGTGGCGAACATCGCGCGCCGCAGAGGATTGGAAATGCGGACACCGGAGTCACCCATGTGCCGGGTAGACTTATTGGTATCACCTACCGGATAGTCAAACTCTTCAGTCTTCGTATTGACGACAACCCAATCGCGAGTAAGTTCACCGAAGTATATCTCAGGCCGCTCAATCTCGAGGCTATCAGAACCTTTAGGCGGTATATCTCGCAATAGGAATGTGGGAAGTCCGTCAGGGCCTATCTCATTCGCAGGACTCGCACACACGCCGTAGCCATGCGTGTACTTGAGACGCCTGTTGACCCATGTCTGCGCCTGAGGCGGCAGACTTTCCACGTCGAGTTCTCTTGCAGCCAGCATAACCTGGACAAGGTTGCCGTCAATAAGGTACCTATCAACGTCCACATCGTTAAACTGGTAGTAAAGCCGCATGCCCTGAAGTTGCCCGTAAGTTGCAAGCAATGGCTCCCAGTCCCAAAGCCTTATGCTGTCGAGAGTGGCCCGTGCCGAGTTAACGTCGGTCCAGGAGAGGTTCTGATCCACAACGTATTCCTTCTCTTCGATACTGTCGAGACCAAAAGCACTTCTGGTGAAGTCGATGTTGTGCGAGATGTACTCCCTTTCTGCCCTCAACTCGTTGGGCGTCACATAGAGGCGCTGGACTAGATTGGGATAGATATTTACAGCCAGTAGCGAAAAGATTCCCATGATCACTACCGTAGCAGCCATCCATGCCAATGTCTTTACACGAGTCTGTGATATGGCAGAGATTATCATGATTACTGCAGCTGCGAGGGACATGAAGAGCATAAGCCGCATGCCTGGTAGAGCGCCATGTACATCAGCATAGCTTGCGCCTATGCCAACTCCCCTCTCGGAATAGACCAATCCCCGCATGTCAAGCCAATAACCGAA
>DUWJ01000417.1 GCA_012842765.1 Bacillota bacterium
TCCGCCGCCGCGGCGCGGGCATGAGCGAGCATGTGCTCGGAAAAATCCACACCAGCGACGCTGAACCCGCGTTCGAGGAAGTAGAGGGCAAGCTGCCCGGTGCCACAACAGACATCCAGGATCGACTTGTTGCATCTTCCTATTGGCGTCGCGGCATAGAACGACTCTATCTTGGGTGCCAGCTGCCGCGCAAACCAAGTCCACTTCTTCTCATACACCTCTGCGAATACTCGACCATACGGCGTCCCGCTTTGCATAGCTGCGCTTCCTCCAATCTTACTGCGACCGGATTTGCCCGAACACAATCCCTCGCAGGCTACCCTATTCCCCTCCTGAGCACGTTCGGGGCCCGCCACAGTATGTGCCGGCAACACGAAATCGGCTATGTCACAGTTTTCTTAATGGACAAGGTATCTTCTTTGATCGCCGCTCGTTTTTGTCGGTTTAGAGAATGAACCTCGACGCCACAGCCTGAAAGCCCGAATCGCCCGCATCCCAAATCCTGTATTAGCCCACTCTCCTCACCTTTCAGGCATCATCCTGACGCGCTGGAATATTGCCATGGTGTCGCGGCTAGGCCCTACACCCATTTCGTCTTTGAGCGTCGTCTCGCACCTTTCATACACCCTGAGTGCCATGGACTTGTTGCCCCGCTGAAGGTAACAGAGGATCAGGAGGCGATAGGCCTCCTCCCAACATACATCTTTCGCAATCACCTGCTCACACACGTTGATGCATTCATCAGTCTCGCCACCTGAGAACAAGAGTCCTGCGAAGCTCTGAGCTGAGCGAAGATACAGGGCCAACAGCCGTTCGCGCTCGACTGTCGCCCAGTCCTCATAGAGACACTCAGGAAGAAAGTCCCCTCGGTAAAGGTCGAGGGCGCTCCGATAAAGATCGCGGGCGGCCTCAGGGTCGGTCTCGGCGAGACGCCTCGCTTTTATGGTCAGGCTTTCGAATTCATCCGCATCCACCCAACATCCTGAGTGCGGGTTAAGCCCATAGAGCGGCCCCTCGCGGGTAACACAGAATGAAGTGAGCCGCGGAGGCCTGTCGGGTTCGAGCACGTTGAGCATCGTATTGAAGGCCACTTTCAGGTGCCTAGCAGCAATGTCCGAATCGAGCCCGGGCCAGAGCGCATCGAGGATTCGGTCCCTGTGGAGGAATGCCTTTCTGTTTACTACGAGCAGCTGGAAGAGGCTTCGCGCCTTCTCCCTTTGCCACTCTCGGTTGGAAACCTCCTCAGTGCCTCTATAGAGCGCAAACCTGCCGAGTGTCCTAATGTGAAGAGTGTAACCAGGATGGTATTCCAGTTCCGGAAGGCCAGTCACTGATCTGATCCAATCCACGTGTTCCCTGTCGACGCCGAGGCGGCTCGCCTCTATGAGCAATGGCGCCAACGCCCCTAAGTCTGGCGGACCGAAAAGCGTCCTCTTGGTGAAGAGAAACTCGTAGCTGTGGGATTTCACATCTCTGAAAAGGATCTCAAGGATCCCCGTCAAACGCTCCTCGTTCTCCTGGCCGCGCAGGGCCAATACTGCAAGCCACATGCTGCAGACAGTTGCGCAGTATTCATCGCCACACCTTGCAAATGTTTCATCGGCCGTTTCCAGCCAGGCGCGGGCCTGCAGGTCATTGCCTGACGAGGCCAAGCCCGAACCCACGCCGAGCTGAACGAATCCGGCAAGCCATTCGTCACCGGCTGCCTGGCATATCTCCATCGCTTCCCGGGCTTCTGTCTCTGCCAGCGCCGCCTCGCCCCTTGCGGCATGGAGCAACGCAAGGCCCATGAGGGGTTCGGCCCGTCCCCGAACCACCCCTATCTCATCCGTAATCTCCAGTGCCCGCCTGTAGCACTCCTCTGCATCAGGGGCGCCTAAATACGGGCTTATATAACATGCATGACCAAGGCGCATGTAGCCTACGGCTTCGACAAAGGGAGCTTTGAGGTCGCGTCCGAGGGCTATTCCAGCCTCGGCGCAGCTGCGAGCGGCATCGCCTTCGCCTATGAGTGAGTAGATCAGCGAGAGAAGGAGCTGTGTTTCTCTGTGTGACCGGGAAGGCCTGAAAGATCCGCTCTCCTTGTCTACCCTGCGGCGCAGGGAATCGAGGGCAGACGAGAGCCTACCGGTTCGAAGGTGAACCCTTATGTCCAGTTCGTCCTCCATTGCCTGGTTTATCAGCTGTTCGGCAGAGCGCGCGAATTCGACAGCGGCCTGAATTTGACCTTCATTTGTCTTAGTTTCAGCCATCATCCTGAGAAGGGCGGCCTGTTCCAGCCTGTCATCGGAAGCGACGAGTCCGAAAGCCTCCGAAAGCAGTTCCTCGCTCTTTGCGGGCTGGACTGTATCGAGATAGATCATTGCTTTCCCCTTGAGAGCACGCACCCTTCCAGTATTGTCAGATTTGGCTGCAAAGATCTCATCGGCCATGGAATACCATGACAGGGCGTTCTGGTAGTCGCTGGTCAACCTGTAAACGTCAGCTCTGTAAACCAATAGGTCGGGATAGGCCTCCAGGACAGTTCCGGGAAGATCGCTGAGCCTCGCAGCGAGAGCATCATATCTCCCACTCGTCACAAGTTCAGGCGCCACGTTCGACAGGCGTTGCGCCGCGGCGTTCCAATCGCCCGCTGCAAGCAGGCAATCCACTGCCTGCAGGCTCTGGCCTCTTTCTCCATAGTAATCGGCCGCCCTCTGGTTCGCTGCCGCCCACCTTCCTGGATCCTTCCGACAGATCCGGCGCAGATGTTCCCTGAGGAGGTTGTGGAACCTGTACGCCCCTGTTCTTGTCGAGTAGACGAAGAGTCCGCTGGAAGACAACCCGGCAAGGATGCTGTCGCTGTCGTCCCTGCCCGAGACGTGGTTGCAGATAGCCGGATCCAGTTCGTCAAGGACTGAGACGTCAATGAGGAATTCCACTACATAGGGCGCCTGTTTCACGAGGACCTCCTGGGCGAGGTAGTCGAAGACGCTGGTCAGCGAGGCGGCCGGCCTGGTGATAAGGTCTTCGAATGATGCTCCTTCGCGCAGAGCGTGCCACGTCATCTCCAAGGCAATGATCCATCCTTCGGTGCGTTCGGATATCGCAGTCAGCTGATGGGGGGTGATCGAATAGTCATAGACTCCGGTGAATAAGGCGGATATCTCGTCGTTGGTGAAAGCCAGGTCGGCCTCGGTTATCTCCAGCGCTTCGCCTTTCACGCGCCATCTGGCCAGTGAACCAAAGGAGGGGCGCTCCCTGGTCGAAAGGACAACGTGAAAGTGAGGCGGAGCGGTGTTGATCAGGCGTTCGACAAGTTCGTTGACTTCGGGATTCCCGCCCACTAAGTGGTAATCATCGATGACCATGACAGAGTCGTCGTCGATCATATCGAGGATATCGTTTGCAAGAAGATCGATAGCATCGCGCCGCACCACAACGTCGTATCTTTCCTCCAACATCGATAAGGACCGCCCCCCGATGGCGGGCCACACAGCGCGGAGGGACCAGATGAGATGGGCCATAAAGACATTGGGGTCAGCATCTTCGCCGCTGACGCTGTACCATGCAGCAGGCGTGCGATTTTGCGCGAGGTAGGACGCGAGAGCGGTGCTCTTCCCATATCCCGGGCCGGCTTGGACAATAGTTACACGGTAGGAGGCAATGCCTTGAAGGGCCTCAATAATTTTAGGCCTGTTCAAGAGTTTCTTTCTTGGTAACGGCGGCACGAATTTGGTTCGAACTATCGGAGGGCTATAGACCATGTCGCTTCTGCGCCGGCAGCTGCCGCTGCAGACGCCGCTTTCCTCCTCGCATCCGTTTTTCCGTTCTAACGCGCTCTGTCTTCTTCCAACGGCAGCCGCCCGCGCCCAGCGGGTATTCAGGCCATACGCTCCCGCCTAGCAGGGCACAAGAGCCGCAATCTTCGACTGGCTCGGCAGTATAGCTAGCCGAACTGAACTGGCAGCGCCAGGCAACAA
>DUWJ01000454.1 GCA_012842765.1 Bacillota bacterium
CTTTTCGCCATCTCGTCCAACTCTTCTACGGTCTCCCCCACCAAGGCAGAAGCTATGCGAATAGCAACCCCTTCCTCGAAGGTGTATATGACCTGCCCCTCCAACTGGCCAGTGACACCGATGATCGTGTTCACATCCGAGCCCGTAAGAGGGCCTTTCGAATGGAGATCAAGCTGTTCACGCATGACATTCATGCCGAATTCCTTTTGAAAGACCATCATCACCGCCGATGCAAAAGGATTTATAAATTCCGCTTTCATACGCCGCCCCCCGTTCCGTTCACTATTACTTATCGACCAAAGGCGCCAAAGACTTTATACCCCATCCCAATCAATCTGGGGGGTGCCTGATCCCCACATGGCCCCAACGGCCTCTGCTACATCGTTCATAAATGGATCCCTGCGCCATGCCGCCACTCTCCGGAAAGCCGCGAGGACGTGGCGCTCAACCTCAGACCACACCATATCCTCCGCCCCGGAAAGCCTTCCATACTCCCACACGAACGCGGCCGCGCACGCCTGCCTCTCCATGGTGTAGCCCGGCCTGTGGCTCAAGATCCGCATGAACCCCTCACCCACATCCTCCAGCGGATCCCCCACGCGCGTATCTCCGAAATCGATCCCGCACACAATCCCCCGCGTGCCGCAATCACGCCAGGCAACCGCTTCATCCCCGTCCGCCTGCGCCACATCGATGACGAAATTGCCAAGATTCATGTCCCCCACAAGTCGCGTGCGGCCGTAGCCGCCGACGCCTTGCGGGGCCAATCGTAAAGCCTCGTGGCACGAGTAAAGCCACGCCCCAAGTTTTCTGGCAAGCTCCAAAGTCCAGTGTACATCGCGCAGAACGGGGCCGTAAACGTATCTTCTCAAAAGGACAGTAGGCGTAGCCCCGCAGGCCGCAGGGACAGCCACACCTGCCGACTCCAACGCCGCAAGAACTTCGGCCTCTCTAAGGGCACGCCCCTCATCCCTATATATCTTCGCTACCATCACACATTCGCGCGCCGGACCGTCCTCAGGGAGGCAGAGGAGAAAAGCCCTGCTTTTCTTGGTGGACAAGTCGGTAATAACTCGCACATCCCAAGCCCTGTCGCCAAGAATCGGCACCAGTGCCCTGACGACATCGCCATCGCTGCAGCCCATAGTCTACTCGCCCCGCCTTATCTCCACCCTCACTTCACTCCCGGTCTCATAACCCCTGAGCGATGAGAGCATGCCGAGGATAGTCCGGGCGACGAAATCCTGAACAAACGGGACCATGGGAATCTCTTTTCCGTCAACGTAGACTGCGGTCTTGAAACCATGGTACGCCGCAGGATCAATCATCTTCCTGTCTGAACCTTCCGGCACCCGAGATTCGACCATGTCAACAACCTCCCCGATCCTGGAAGTCGCGTCGAGCACGGGAATCCCCCGCCAGCTCGAAATCGCGGAGGCAACCTCGCCGCATATGAGGAAAGTATGTTCATCGACACGTTCTTCTATGTCGTGCTCAGTGCGGGCGCACACTATCTTCGGAAATGGCGCCTCATGCGCCCCTTCGATAATGATCCAGTCCGTGTCGTAGTATCTGAAAAGATCCTCGAAACTGAGCTTGCCGTCGATGATGACGGCAGTCTCCCCCGGACTTAGCGCCGCCGCAATTTTCGCACCCGCCCGTCTGTGCCTGTGTGTGTTCTTGCCCGGAGTGTCGACGGAAAACCCCTCCCGGTGGATGGTCTTGA
>DUWJ01000418.1 GCA_012842765.1 Bacillota bacterium
ATATGAAGCGGCCACCACTAGATTACACGCATGCGCAAGAGATGCTCGCATCAACAACTGCCGTCCCGAAGACGGGCTTGCCCAGCTTACAAAATCCCTTCTTCTCTGACACGCGCACACATAAGCCTGATGTGTTCGATTTCCCCGTCAGCACAGCCAACGCTGCGCAAGGTTCTGCCACAGCGGACAAGGGCCGCCAGTTTCTTGCTTCATCGCGGGTTTCAGATGATAACGAAGGCCAAAAAGAATGATTAGCGTAGATAGATATGTGAGACCAAAAAAGGAGTAATAAACCATGTTCTCCCGCAAAGCCATGGTGTCAGGCCTGCTTGTTCTGGTCTGCACCTAAGCGGCCTCAACAGAAGATACCCCATGGCTGCAGACGGCCGAAGTTCGAAACGAAGGGAGCGAAATACATGATCCGGTCGAGACAACGGATCCTTCTATACGCAAACACCTGAGCCATCAGCCTGGCAGCGGCCTCGAAACACTCGACCGCAGCATCGCCCATATCCTTGAAGGCGCCAACCGCTCCAAGTATGGGTGGACCATAACAATCGAGGCTAAACGCTAATTCGCTACTAGCTCAAACACCCTGCAACCCAATGGCTGGGAATTCAGAACATAATTGAAGCTGTCAGCAGCTTCTGACCATGAGACGATCAGTACCTATACAAAACATGCAAGGAGTGTGACTGATGAAAAGACCAACCAGGTTCATTATCGCCATGGTTGTCTTGCTGGTACCCCTGACCCTCACTGGATGCGGCATGTCTCCTGATAAGACAGTGGCCAAGTTCCTCGACGCATTCAAAGCGGCAGACTCAAAGGGAATGAGCAAATACGTGTTGGGAGGAAACACCTCAAACCTAGAAGACTTCGATGACCAAGACCCCGAAGCAGCTGAAGTGGCCTTATCCGTCTTGAGCAAGCTTACTTATTCGATCCAAAAGCCCGCGATAGACGGAAAGACTGCTACCGTGCCTGTGAACATAACCTCAATCGACATGCCCAGGCTCATGGCCAACCTCTTGCCACAGATGTTTGGTGCAGCACTAGCATCCGCCTTTAGCGAAGACGGCGGTGAATCAGTGGAGGAATTGAGCATGCGGCTCACCTTGAACGCCATCAATGACCCTAATGTTCCGATGACCACCACACGTGTGCATTTTCCACTTACCAAAGAACGCGGCAAATGGCTGATTATGCCCGAGGACGAACTAGGCGTTTCCCTCTCAAACGCAGTTACAGGGAACTTCGCAGACTTGTTCGGGGACTAGAAGGCCCCGAATGATGTCATCTTCAGGATCGACTGTCAAGTAGTGCGGAACCTGCATCCTCTAAGTAACTCCCAATAAGTTTTTGCGTTCTCGGTTAGCCTGCCATATGATGTCTGCTAGGCATAAACACGTCTTTGCACCTATGTCGCAGTGCGGTAATTGGTTCGCATTTGTGCATCGACAACGTATACATCTTGGCCTTAGCCATAAACGCCCGCAGCATTCAGCCGCGCTGGGATATGATCCCCGGGGCAAAGCCAGGGTAGATGGCTCCCGGTTCGCCGCTCGCGGGCAATTATGTTCTTTAGCGACGCGCATACACTCCCGACCGTGAGATCCGTGTGAGCGCTCCGACAGTCTATGCATTCAACACACTCATATGAAAGGGCAACTTGGGGCTGCCTTCAAGGAATGTGTCTATTATTTAGTCGTTTTTCGGGCGCGGGTGTCCAAGTTTTAGACTGGTCTGTAAAACCTGCTCGCCCCCGCGGCCAACCTTGGCCGGCTCCACGCCGCACGGCGCTTCCCTAGGCTTCTACCGAAGGCCAAACTTACAAGTAAAGGCCTTAGCAGTCCCCTGGCCAATTCTCAAACAGCGGCAATACAAAAACTCAAAGGACCTTCACAACCAGATAAGGCGTGCCGTCTATGCATTTCTCCTTGATGATCCCACTCCTTTCACCGGGTATGCAGACAAGATTGGGCTGGATAACGTTCGTATCCGATGGTGTCATCTTGAAGCAAGGGCAAGAACTTGACTACGCAAGGCAATAGCATGCTTTCTCGAAATCTCAGGAAGGTATACTGGTGTTTTGGGATAATAGTTTGTATTATGCGCCACACATTGCATCCTATCTGCCAATCTCAAATGCCAAAATACGATCATTGCATCGTAGTCACAATTGCACTTGAAAAAGGGGGTGGTTGTTTGCCCGCTGTATACTGGATTATCGCAGGCGTAGCGCTCATCCTAAGCCTACTCAGCCTGACCGGTATAGTAGGTTACGCCTGGCCAATTGTCATAGCTGCTATCTTCGTGGTTGTCTGCCTAGCACTGAAATCAAGGAGGAAATCGGAATGAGATGTCCACGTAGCAGTTACACTTTTCTAATACTTCCGCTGGCTCTTGGCATCATGCTGACTACCACCGGATGCTTTATGGGCACTGAAACAATTGATGTCGAATACCTTCCGGGCTTCCAGGCGGAAAGGCTGTTCTACAATGAGCAGCCTTCAATAGCAGTGAACAAGATCTGGGACGAACGCCCTCAAAAAGATCGAGTGGGAGAAGGCTACAACATGTATGGCAGCAAGGTGGAAACCTGGATCACGCGCCAAACTCCCACTGATATCCTCGAGGCAGCACTTATTAAGCAGTTGGAGTCGATGGGATTTGTGGTGGTCATGACATCCGGATGGGATCTAGCCGCCGACTCAATCCCGGAGTATATCACTTCTGACTTCGTTGCCGGAGGCAGACTGAAAGCATTCTGGGTGGAATCAAGACCTGGGCTCGTCACTGTATCGGTCAATTCGCGGGTTACATTTGATCTGGTAATCGCTGATGTCGAGACAGGCAAGGTTATCTGGGCAGGCCAGTTTAGCGGTTCGGACCAGCCAGAAACCATTATCAGGCTAGACAGCGACATGAGGGACTCATTGAGCCGATCACTAACCGAGGCTGTAAACAGTGCATTTCAGGACGACAGCGTTCGTAGAGCGTTCTCCAATGCTCTACAGGTGAGATTCTAAGGGCCCAGCCAAGTCTTAGCAGAAAAC
>DUWJ01000419.1 GCA_012842765.1 Bacillota bacterium
GCCACTGTCGCAGTGGATGAGATCGACATCGACATCTCAGCCATCACTCAGCTGAGTTCGGTCAACCGACCCGGGTCCGTTTGAGGATCGCGAGGCCCCCAAAGTAGGCCGGCCGGTTCACCAGATACAGCATTGCGCCATAGCCCATGCCGACTACAGGCAGGATAATCCGCATCCAGTCCACGGCCGCTCCGACAACTGTATCGGCTGATATATTCGCCAATGCCCAAATCCTCTCGAAAACATGGTAGCTAGTTGCTGCCATCGACCCTACGACATCGGATACCTTAGCGCCCATCAACGTCGCCAGCGCCCATATGCGTGCAGGGTATAGAAGGGCATAGCTTAAGAGAATCATCGCCCACCATTTGCCGGCGCTCCAGGTATCGTGCCTCCTGAAAGAGGCCTCGGCCTTGCTTTTGTCAGTTTCAGTATTCAGGAGGCCAACCTCACATCTATCATCAGCAGCCTCGTCCCCATCAGGCCCGCCCGTCGGCAACATCAACCCGATCGGCGTGACGAGGAGCAAGGAGTCCAACAACTCTTTCGGGCCATACGCCAGGCCGACCAGAGCATTGAGACCCACAGCCGTCATCGTCGACCAGTGCCTTCCGTGCCTCGAACCAACAATGGCAATAAGGCTCGCGCTCATGTACTTGAAATATGGCCCGATACCCGGCATGGGCGCAAACACGTGCCACATGATCCCTGCTAAGGCCATGGCAATAGCTGATTCCGCGAGCGGCCTCGCCCCATTGTTTTTCTTTGCCACCTCAATCAGGCTCCCAAAACCACGATTCGAACATGTCTTTGCCGATGGACTCGAGAGCGTGCCTCTCGAAACTTTCGGGGAATGCCGACAATGCCCTGACAGCCTCCTGCTGGAGATCTTCCAAAATGCCCTCGAGCCACTGGCGAACAGGCCCTTCCTCTAAGAGCACTGACATCTCGATCCCAGCTTGCTTCGCCCCTTCCGCGTCTCGCCGCGCCTGGGCCGAAAGCGCCGCCAGCCGTTCCTCCCCTACTTGCATCGCAAGGCCGACCATGGGAAATCCGACTCTCTGTTCCTCGAGGTCGCCCAGTGAAGCGCCTTTTGTGTTTGAATCGAACCCTGTGAGATTGTTGATGTCATTTACCGTCTGAAAAATGAACCCAAGAAACCTTCCATACTTCGCAAGCGCATCGATCTCCTGCGCATTGCCTCCTCCAAGAACCGCACCTATTGCCAATGACTGTTCCATGAGGGATGCGGTCTTTCCCGAAATCACCCTCACAGCGCAATCAACGGTCGGGGCTCCGCGCCAAGGCATAAGTTCAAGCAGCTCACCTCGGCACATGTCGTAATGGGCGGCGACAAACCGCTGCCTCGCCCTCCGAGCAGCCTCCCCACGCACGAGATCTTCCAGACCATCTATAGCCCGATAAGCCCTGGCTACGAGGAGGTCTCCCATGATAACGGCTCTTTGAGCCCCATACACATGGCAAAACGACGGCTTCCCTCGCCTCAGAGGATCCCCATCAACGAGGTCGTCATGGATTAACGAGGCTTTGTGGAGCAACTCCACGGCCAGGGCAGCAGGAATCCAAATCTCTTCGTCCTCTCCCCCGCACATCACGAACGCGGTCTGCAGCAGGCAAGGACGAAACCTCATTCCGCCGCCTACAGCAGCCCAGTACATTTTCTCGAATTCGGGATCCAGGTCACTGCAATCCGCAAGCGCCTGCTCAACCCTGCGCACAATGGGACCGAGCCGCTCCTGATAAAGCGCACGCGTATCCATCAGATTACCTCTGCGTCCTTCATGGCTTCACGTTTTTCCTCAACTTCAGCATTGGAAAGCCTTCCCCTCTCAGTTATCTGCAACGCTTTCGAGGCCCCTGTCTGAGGATCTGTAATAACAGCATCCATTCTCATGTTCGAATCATACTTATAGACGACTTCTATCGGATAGTTGCGCGGCTTGGGCCCATCTAACTCCAGCACAGCCTCGCCTATCTCGGTGCAGTTGGCAGGATCGCTGTCCTCGCCCTGCAGAACCACCATCTCCACAATCCGCTGCCCGTCCTCGTGAACATAATAGGTCTCCTTCCGTTCGGCCGGAACGGGCGAGTTCTTGGGGATCATTATCTTGTTAATATCCTGGCCCGTCGCAGAATCGACCAGAAGTATGCCATAGCTATGGCTTGTCACGTCCTCTATTTTGGTATCGCGAAGCCTACGCCCGGCGTCGGTCAGGATTATGTCCGGATCTCCCTTGCCCGCAAGCATTATTCCAGCATAGATAGCGGCCCCGTGGGCGACTGCCTCATCCGGGTTGATGCTGACCGTGGGTTCTTTTCCCGAAGCCTTCCTAACGAGTTCGCACACCGCAGGCATCCTGGTCATCCCGCCCACAAGCAACGTCTGGTCGATGTCGTTCCAGGTCAACTCTGCCGATTTGAGGACCGTATCGAGCAATAGCTCTGACCTGCCCAAAAGGTCTGCGGTCATCTCCTCAAATTGCTCCCTCGAAAGCTCGACGGTGTGCCGTTTCCCCTGGGCGCTCACGGCTATCTTGGCAGACTGGCGAGTCGACAGCGCCTTCTTGGCCGCCTCCGCTCTTTGGCGCAGGTCCTGCAGAGCCTCTGGGTCCTCGAGAAGGTCGATCCCGTGCTCCTCCTCGAACTTGCGAGCGCAATGCATTATGATGCGATCGTCAAAATCCTTGCCCCCAAGCATGTGGTCGCCGTCGGTCGCAACGACCCTGATCTTGCCTTCTTCAACCTCCAGGATCGTTACGTCGAAAGTCCCGCCCCCGAGGTCATACACGATGATGCGCTGGTTGATGTCGGGGTTGCTCATTCCGTAGGCGAGCGCGGCCGCAGTGGGCTCGTTCACGATCGCAAGCACATTGAGCCCGGCAATCTCCCCCGCATCCATCGTGGCCTGTCTTCGCGCATCATCGAAGTAGGCCGGGACCGTGATTACTGCTCCGGGAAGTTCCGTGCCGAGCAAGACTTCTGCATCCGTCACCAGTTTCTTGATGATTAGCGCTGAAAGGTCTTCCGGGCGGAACTCGGTTTCGCCGTGAACAAATACATAGTCTGCATTTCCCATCTGCCTCTTCACGAACTCGACTACATTGCCAGGGTCGGCAACAGCGCTGTTTTTTGCGATGGTGCCCACTGTGAACTGGTTTTCTTGATCGAACATGATCACCGAGGGGGTGATGCGCTCTCCCTCTTTGTTCGGCACAATCTCGGGTTTGCCGTAATCATTGAGCACGGCGAGACACGAAAA
>DUWJ01000074.1 GCA_012842765.1 Bacillota bacterium
TCTCCTTCGATCTTGACTACTGCAAGGTCAGTGTAGGGATCTACCCCCACCACACTTCCGGGAAACTGACGGCCATCTGCCAGCACAACCACTATCTCTGTCACGTTTTTGATGACATGGTAGTTGGTGAGGATATGGCCTGACGCATCGATTATTACTCCGGAACCTAACCCTTCCCTCTCCTGTATGATCGGCCTGAAGAAGAAGGAAAAGACCAATTCTTCCTGGCGGGTGGCGATCTTCACCACAGCTGGGCTCACTTTCTTGGCAGCAGAAGCTATTGAATATGCTTCCGCCGACAATCGTTCTGACGGCGGAAGAATCTCATCGTCGGACGGAGTAGAGAGCTGAGGCGCAGGCGCCGCCTGCTGCTGAGGGATGCGGCCGATCAGCAACATCCCCACAACTAATCCCCCGATTACCGCTCCAACTAAAGCGGCCACAAATAGTGGAAATCCAAATCCGCGAGGTCTTCCCCATCGATCGTAATAACCCATGAAATGCCACCCCCGTCTGTCACATCTAACGCTATCAGCAGAAACAGAAAGCTCTGTCAACCTAATAGTGCGTTAAATTCGCCGAGGAGAGCCAAAATACCTTCGTCAGACTTTGATTCTACGTATAGCCTCACAACGGGTTCCGTGCCTGACGCCCTGACAAGAAACCAATCACCGCCATCGAGCGTGAATCTGACGCCATCTGTTGTGGAGATGTCGCACACCCGGCGCCCCGCCACCTCAAGTGGCGGTTTCTCCACGAATCTCCTAATCAGAGCATCCCGTTTGCGGTTGTCGGAAAACCTCATGTCGATCCGGCGTGTGCAAGACGCGCCGTATTCGTCCATGACCGCGCGGAGCGACTTCTTCAAGGGCCTGCCTTCGACCGCTCTGAATTCGGCAAGAAGCAGGTTCGCAAGAATACCGTCTTTCTCGGGAACATGTCCACCAATCGAGAGGCCTCCGCTCTCCTCTCCCCCGATTATCACGTCTCTCTCCCTCATCACCTGGCATATGTATTTGAATCCTACCGGTGTTTCGATGACGTCGATTCCATGAGCATGGGCTATCCTGTCGATCAAATGAGTGGTGGCGATAGTACGCACAACCACCCCTTGCCCCCTTCCAGCCCGTATCAGATGGAGCAAGAGCAGTGGGATTATCTGATTTGCCCCCAAATATGTTCCGTCTGAATCGATGGCGCCAAATCTGTCGGCGTCCCCGTCCGTGGCAAGGCCAATATCTGCGCCCGAAGAGAGCACCTTCTCCCGGAGATCACCCAAGCTCTCCTCTTGAGGATCGGGGGATCCTCCTCCAAAGAGCGGATCCCTACAGCCATTTATAGTCTCAACGTTACATCCTGCCTCTGCCAATATCCTGTCTACGTATCCTCTGCCCGTAGAAAAAAGCGGGTCGTACACGATCTTGATGCCGCTTTCGGCAATTATATCGAGAGCCACAAGGGATCGAATGCGCGACAGGTATCTGTCTGAAGGATCGATCGATCTGACAACTCCCGCCGCAAGGGCCTCCTCGAAAGGCATCGTACGCGGAATCGACCCGGCATTCGCCCGCCGTGCTATGTGTCCTTCTATTTCATTGGTAATGTCTGGGTCGGCAGGCCCGGCATAATGCGGAATCCACTTCACGCCGTTGTATTCAGGCGGATTATGGCTGGCAGTAAACATGACTGCCCCCGCAAGGCCTCGGTCGGCGACGGTGAATGCCACTACAGGTGTTGGAGTATCGCGGTTGGTGACAAGGGTTGGGATTGAGTTGGCCGCTAACACTTCTGCGGCGACCTCTGCAAATCCGCGGGAAAGGAAACGGGCATCATACCCCACCAAAACGCCGCGGTCACGCATATCATGGCTGATCACGTAGTCCGCCACCGCCTGAATGACGGCTCGGACATTGGCGAAGGTGAAAGCATCGCACATTACCGCCCTCCACCCATCTGTTCCAAATCTGATCTCGCTTCCCATATGAGTCCCTCCTCCTCATGTTGCAGCACTATTGTCTCAGCACAAAGAAGGACCCTAGCCGGGCTTTCGCGGAATGTCGGCCTTCGGTTCTCTGCCCGCGTTCCATGCCGCCAAAGCCGAGTCAGTACTCTATTCCGTGCCTTGCGGAGATTCCGCGCATGTACGGGTGCTTCACCATCTTCATCTCAGTGACCAGGTCCGCCATGTCGATGAGGGTCTTTGGCATGTCTCGCCCTGTGAGGACTAGCTCGACACCATCCGGACGGCGCTCCACAAGGGAGACGGCATCTTCGACGCTGAGAAGACCGAAGTTGACTGCATTGGCGATTTCGTCTAGTATTACCAGATCAGCCGCTTTCGCGTCAAGCGTGGCGCCGGCAAGCTCGTAGGCCTGTCTCGCGTATTCGATGTCGCAGGGTTCTGGATCGCCCATGCGGACGAAACAATCACCGCATCCCTCGCAAACAGCCTCCCCTGATCTGATCTTGTCAGAGTATTTGCAATCCCTCCCGAA
>DUWJ01000420.1 GCA_012842765.1 Bacillota bacterium
AATGGAACAGGTATAATCCTTTGGAAGGAGGGCTCACGGTTGGCGTACGAGATCAACGATAACTGCATTGCTTGCGGTGCATGCAAAGAGGAATGTCCTACGGAGGCCATCAGCGAGGGCGATATTTACGCAATAGACCCAGAGAAGTGCATTGACTGCGGTACATGCAACGAGGTGTGCCCTGTAGGAGCGCCGAATCCAGCTTGAGGAAAAGGCTATATTGAATTGGCAATCCGGTTGTGGACTTCTCGATGTACCATGTACGTTGGGGGGTCCATGATTCATATTATGACAATCCACGGGCAGAAACAGATGAAAACCCGACCAGTCTGCTTCCTCAGTGGTATTCTCTGAAGTCTGCGGATGTGGGTTTGCCGTCATCAGCCGCGCCCTCAAACCCCGCGGGGGCGGCGCGTGTTGTGCGCGCATTAGCAGTGTAGTAGAATAAATGATGGATTTCGGTGGTTGGAGGGGTGTAGTATGGCAATCGGGGAGCTTGTGAATTCTGTCGATAGATCTAAGTTGGAGTTTGTTGAGAAGCTCCGGGGCGGAGTGATCATGGATGTCACCACGCCAGAGCAGGCTAAGATTGCTGAAGACGCCGGGGCCGTTGCAGTCATGGCTCTTGAGAGGGTGCCTGCGGATATTCGCGCTCAGGGCGGCGTAGCGAGAATGGCCGATCCGGCCCTGATAGAGCAGATCATGGATTCAGTTTCCATCCCTGTAATGGCGAAGGTGCGGATAGGGCATTTTGTGGAGGCTCAGATACTAGAAGCGATAGGCGTAGATTGCATAGATGAGAGCGAAGTCCTGACTCCGGCTGATGAGAGATATCATGTTGACAAGCACGCTTTCACGACACCTTTTGTGTGCGGTTGCCGCAATCTCGGCGAGGCGCTCCGCAGGATAGGTGAAGGCGCTTCAATGATGCGGACAAAAGGCGAGGCAGGAACAGGAGACATAGTAGAGGCGGTCCGCCACATAAGGGCGGTTAATGAGGATATTCGGCGGCTCAAGAATATGCCTTGCGAAGAGATAATGGCCATGGCCAAAGAGATTGGAGCCCCATACGAGCTGCTTTGCCAAGTGGCCCGGGATGGCAAGCTCCCAGTCGTGAATTTCGCCGCCGGTGGCGTGGCAACTCCTGCAGATGCCGCTCTAATGATGCAATTGGGAGCCGACGGCGTTTTTGTGGGTTCAGGCATCTTCAAGTCGGATGATCCGGCTGCCAGGGCCAGGGCAATCGTTGGCGCAGTTGCAAACTATAGGGATGCCAAAGCGCTTGCCGAGGTTTCGAAAGGCCTTGGAGAAGCCATGAAGGGGATAGATGTCTCGTCCATGGCCGATGAGGAAAAGCTGCAGGGCAGAGGCTGGTAGCGCTGTCTATAGCATGTAGATTCGTCTGGCTTTGGACCTGGCCCGGGCTTTCGTAAGCCGAAGGCCAGATTTTGCGAAGGCGGGGATAAATGCATGTACGATAATATAAGGCGCGAGGATCCCGAAGTAGCAGATGCGATAAGCAACGAAATTCGAAGGCAGAATGAGAAGATAGAGCTGATCGCATCCGAGAACTTTGTCAGTGAAGCGGTTCTCGAGGCGTTGGGTTCGCCGCTTACCAATAAGTACGCAGAGGGTTACCCGGGTCGAAGATATTACGGCGGGTGTGAGCACGTAGATGTTGTCGAGTCTCTTGCTATTGAGCGCGCGAAGCGGCTCTTTGGAGCGGAACATGCGAATGTTCAGCCACACTCCGGTGCGCAGGCAAATATGGCCGTCTATTTTGCGGCCCTAGAACCCGGCGATACTGTCCTTGGGATGAACTTGACCCATGGCGGTCATTTAACCCATGGAATGCACCTGAATATTTCCGGAAAGTATTTCCATTTCATTCCTTATGGCGTCAGGGAAGACACGCAAATTATCGACTATGACGCCATGGAAGACCTTGCCAGAGAGCATCGCCCCAAGATGATTGTGGCAGGCGCCAGCGCATACCCGAGGATCATCGACTTTGAGCGCATAAGCGAGATTGCCCACAGTGTAGATGCACTTCTAATGGTTGATATGGCACATATTGCCGGACTGGTTGCGGCTGGTCTTCATCCCAATCCGGTTGAATACGCGGATTTTGTGACCACCACGACCCATAAGACTCTTCGCGGGCCTCGCGGGGGAATGATATTGTGCAAGTCGGAATGGGCTAGGAAGATCGATTCTGCAGTTTTCCCAGGTACGCAGGGCGGTCCGCTCATGCACGTCATAGCGGCGAAAGCCGTGGCTTTCGCGGAAGCTTTGCAGCCCGAGTTTGCTCAGTATCAACGTGGTATAATTATGAATGCGCAGGCTCTCGCGGACGCGCTGATGGAACGTGGATGGCGCCTGGTTTCAGGCGGAACTGACAACCATCTAATCCTGATGGACCTCCGCGGGACGGGAATTACAGGAAGAGTCGCCGAGGAAGCCCTCGATGAGGTGGGCATTACGGTTAACAAGAATACAGTTCCGTTCGACCCTGAAAAACCCATGGTGACCAGCGGTGTTCGAATCGGAACCCCTGCTGTTACGACTCGGGGCATGAAGGAGCCTGAGATGCGGGAGATCGCCTCACTGATCGATAAGACGCTGAGAAATCTTGGCTCAGAGGGAGCTATGGACGAAGTCAGGCAAGGTGTGAATGACATCATATCTAGGTTCCCACTGTATTCCCGAATCAGAGCCGAGTTGAGCTGATATACAGGTTTTTTGTTGTTGAATTTGCTCGCGAATCACTTGTGCCGCGGGTACCCGCGGCATGATTCATACGAACTATACAAGCTGTGTACGAGTTACCCCGGCCAGCTATGTATGGATGAACGATGAACACAGGATAGGGGGAGGAAGGTTATGGCTAAGCTCCTAGAGATTCGCTGGCATGGACGTGCTGGTCAGGGGGCGAAGACGGCTGCACTTGTACTGGCTGAGGCAGCTATCTCCACAGGCAAATACGCCCAGGCGTTCCCTGAATACGGCCCAGAGAGAATGGGCGCGCCCATGAAAGCTTATAACAGAATCAGCGATGAACCAATCACAGTCCACCACCATGTGGAAGAGCCAGATATCGTCATAGTTCTGGATCCGACTTTGCTCACAGTTGGCAATGTCAAGGCCGGAGTCCCTGACGATGGAATCTACCTCGTCAACACACCGCTGTCGCCCAGCGAGATGCGCGCAAGACTGGGGCTTGAAGGCAGCAAGGCGAAGGTATACACCCTCGACGCGACCCAGGTGTCTATGGACACCATTGGCCGCAATATCCCGAACACTCCAATGATCGGTGCCCTTATTGCGGCAACGGGGCTTTTGGAGCTCGATGAGCTGCTTGAGGATACTCGGAGAAAACTCTCCAAGAAGTTGCGCCCCGAGGTGGTTGACAAGAATATGGAGGCTATTAAGCGGGCTTATCGGGAGGTGGCTTCTTAATGTCAGTTCCTAAGGATGCCGGCTGGAAGGACGTGCCGAAGGCCGGAAGGATTCTAGAACCGGGATGTGCCGATAAGTATGAAACAGGCGGATGGAGAACTTACCGCCCTGTTCATATAGAAGAAAACTGCATCAATTGCTTGTTCTGTTGGATTTACTGCCCTGATCAGGCCATCCTTGTAGAGGACGGGAAGTTCAAGGGCATAGACTACGCTTACTGCAAAGGCTGCGGCATATGCGCAAAGGAATGCCCAGGTAAGCGTGGCAACAAGGCACTCAAGATGGTCTTGGATGAAGAGGCCTAGACGAAGTAAGGAAGGAGGAGCAATTCATGAGCATAAGGGTTGGAAAAACCGGAAATGAGGCAGTCGCAGAGGCGATGCGCCAGATCAACCCGGACGTAGTCGCAGCGTACCCGATTACGCCGCAGACAGAGATAGTACAGATCTTCTCCAGCTTCGTCGCTAATGGCAAGGTGGATACCGAGTTCGTGACGGTAGAGAGTGAGCACTCCGCGATGAGCGCTACTGTTGGAGCCTCTGCAGCCGGCGCGCGAGCAATGACTGCTACATCGGCAAATGGTCTTGCGTTCATGTGGGAGGTTGTATATATCGCGGCCGCTATGAGGCTGCCGATAGTAATGCCGGTCGTGAATAGGGCGCTTTCGGGGCCGCTGAATATCCACTGCGACCATAGCGACACGATGGGGGCAAGGGATTCTGGATGGATCCAGATTTTCTCCGAAAATGCGCAGGAAGCGTATGATAACGCCATTCAGGCGCTTAGGATCGCGGAGAATTCCAATGTGCTGCTGCCGGTCATGGTGACGATGGATGGTTTCATTATCAGCCATGCCATGGAAGTAATGGAGATCCTCGAAGATGAGAAGGTTCGGGAGTTCATTGGAGAATACGTTCCCGAGAACCCTCTCCTCGACGTGGACAACCCAGTGACTATTGGACCCATAGATCTGCAGGATTGGAATTTCGAACATAAGAGACAGCAGGCTGAGGCTATGCGCAACGCGAAACCCGTGATTTTAGAGGTTGCTAAGGATTACGCGAAGCTGACTGGTCGCGAGTATGGCCTGTTTGAAGAATACAGGATGGAAGATGCCGAGGTAGCTGTGGTGGTTCTTGGATCTACTGCGGGTACTGCCAAGGCTGTCGTGGATGAGCTGAGGGCCGACGGGGTTCGTGCCGGCTTGCTCAAGATAAGGGTATTCCGGCCATTCCCGGCAGAAGAGATAGCTGAAGCGTTGAAAGACGTGAAGGCCGTGGCTGTGATGGACAGATCGGATTCGTTCAATGCCGTGGGCGGCCCGGTCTTTGGCGATGTGCGCTCTGCTCTGTATGACGTCGAGAACGGTCCGAGGATCGTTGACTATATCTACGGGATCGGCGGCCGCGATGTGACTCCTGATCACATCCGAACGGTCTATGCCGACCTAGCAAAGATCGCCGACACCGGGCAGGTTGAGAATCTCCTCACCTACCTTGGGGTCAGAGAGTAGGGGGTGCGCACATGGCGACTTTGAAGGAACTGTCTAAGAAGGAGGTCCTGATCTCATCAGGCCACCGTGCCTGTGCGGGTTGCGGATTTCCGGTCATTATAAAACAGGCGCTCCTGGCGGCGGAGAATCCGGTGGTTGTGTCGTGCGCAACAGGATGCATGGAAGTATGCAC
>DUWJ01000453.1 GCA_012842765.1 Bacillota bacterium
AAGCCCTGCATCATCCAGATAGCTGGTAAGCCCAAACAAGCGGAGACGCAAGGATGGGAATATGTGGTGTGGGGTGGCAGATGAGTCCGTAGTAGTTATGAACCCTCAGCCCATGAAAGCTGGCAACAGACCGGAGGATAGAACTGAAGGGACAGCGGGAGTCGCTGGGCTGCATAGGCCAAAAGCTTATACAGTTGTGAAGGTCCGAAGGTAAACCAAGGCGTGCAACCTAGTGACAAGCAAGCATGGAAGAAATAGCAGAGGCTGAAATGCCGATGGGAACGGGGGAGCCGGGGGTGACGCGCCTACTGGTCCCTGGGCCTGCTTAGCAGAGTATCAAAGTTTCGCGGGGTAGATTGCCTTAGAGCTAGAGACGCCTCGCAAGACCCTGGGAAGAGACCGAAGCCATGCAGGTGAGAAGCGAAGAAAGCGCTGTAGGATGAAGGGCCTCATCAAATACGAGGTCGGCGTCTTGCGTTACTTCAATGAAACGAAGCAACGAAGGTTTGCCAGTGGACACACTTGTTGAGCTGGCGATTCATTACTCTAGCGAAGCTATGTGATTCTTGATAGCGATGCAGAAAGCCTTGGCGTTCTCCAACACTGAGTGGACGTCTGCATCCTCGATAGTGCGGACCGCACCGTAGTCGGCGAGATTGCGAAGATCAAAGGCCTCAAGGAAGTGCCGGTGAAGGGAGGCATCTAGGATCCCGGTCTTAACAAAGTGCTGCCCGAAAGCTGCAATTACGGCGGAGTGCTTGGAAAACGAAAGATCTCGGTTGAGCAGAAGTGCTTCTGCCGAGTAGAACATGGCATAGTATGCCCGGCCAACGGCGAATTCGGGAAACCCATGCGTGAATAGGTGCTCCGCTGCGGCAAGGCTGCGATCCGCCTTCGCGAGCAGATCTGTTACATCCGGTGAGCTCACAGCCTCACTCCCTCTTTGCGGACATTGAGCAGAAACGGCGTCTTGCCCGAACGGTACTCGTCGATTCCCATGGGGATCAAGGAGATTACCGTGTCGTATCGGAGGGACAGGTCAGCGATGGCCTCAGAATAGTGTTGTCTCTCACTAAGACCGCTACAGTCCTGAAGTAGAAGCACTAGATCAATGTCCGAACCCTGGACCGATGTGCCTCGGGCATGAGAACCGAAAAGCACAAGACCCAGGAAACGGTCGCCATAGATCCCACGTAGCGTGGCTTCAATTTCGCGCACGATACCTTGGAAGCGAGGTGAGAGAGTGAATGACGGCCGAATAGCCTCAGTATCAGTGTTCATCTGGACCGCTCCTACATGTGTTGTCGGCACCATTATACCAGACTCATAGACACAAATGGTTCCACCTATCTGTCGCACCTGGGTACAGCATCGGGTCACGTCTTGTCATGTGGAGTACTGTGGGAGGTTGGAAGCTGGAGGGATTTCTGAATATGGGCCCAAATCCAGTCGTATACTTGCGTGGTCTGTCAATTTGCTGACCGGCTCCTGTCTTTACGAGAGGCCTCGATGGGACAGATTATCGATGATATCAAGGAC
>DUWJ01000421.1 GCA_012842765.1 Bacillota bacterium
AGCCTACAGCCTGCTGTGTTTGGGGACTTTCAGGGCTTTCTGGGGAGTATCGCGTAGAAAGATTCGCATCCGCCTCCGAGATGATCGACAGATGCTACAATCGCGCCGAAGAACGCGAAAGGCTGGAATTAACCAGAAGCAACATCACGCACAAGGTAGAGGCCAGGCTAGCACGGTCGGTGCGAAAACTCGAGGCCCAACGGCGAGATCTGGCGGAGGCTGAAGATTCATCGGCCTTCCGCAGAAAAGGCGAACTCCTAACAGCCAACATCCACTCGTTAGGGCGCGGCCCATTGAGAGAAGATCGCGTGCGCGTCGTGGATTACTATGACCCCGCAGCGCCTACCGTCGAGATCGAAGTCGACCCGAGCCTGTCAGCGTCCGAGAACGCACAGTCATTCTTTGCACGCTACTCCAAAGCAGAGAGGGCCCGAAAAGCGGTGACTGCCAACATTGCCGCCACCGAAGAGGAGGTGGCTTATCTCGAATCGATGCTGGCCATGGCGACAATAGCCGAAACAGAAGAGACATTGAACGGTATCACTGAGGAACTCGCCGCCCTCGGTTTCATACAGCCCCGACAGGAACGCGGGAGCGCGCGGAGAGCGAAAAAGAAACACAAAGAGCGGCTGCCGATGCCCACCAGCTTCAGAGCCGCATCAGGCGATGAAATATACGTGGGGAAGAACAACCTCGAGAACGATCATCTCACAACGAAGCTCGCCCGCCCACATGACCTGTGGTTCCATGCAAAAGACATACATGGTGCCCATGTAGTAGTCAGGCGAAGGCCGAACCAAGAAGTGCCAGATGAGACGCTGCGCGCCGCCGCGTTGCTGGCGGCCTACTACAGCCAGGCCCGGATGTCGTCGAACGTTGCAGTCGACTATACAGAGGCTAGAAATGTTCGCAAGCCTCGGGGCGCACGGCCGGGAATGGTAATCTATGAGGCCCACAAGACCATATGGGTGACGCCATCAAGGGAGGAACTCTCCAACGCCCTCGGTTTCAACGGGGACACTTGTCCCGGGAATGAGGATTAATCCCATCCCTCCGGTCGGCGCCACGACCGCGCCAAGCCATGCCGAATCCCTGATAAGCCTGTCCAGAACGGTCCTGGCGGCCCATCCCACCAGAGGACGGGGACGGCATTCCTCTATCCTCATCGGCAAAATCTGCGCAGAGACGATTTTGCTGGGCGAAAACGTCACGCGAGCTATCATGCTTTCCACAGTGTCGGGCTTTGTCTGATCGAACACGAAGTTCCCTAGGGAGTAGAATATGATCCCGCCGTTGTACACCTCCACAGGCTGCAGCACGTGGGGATGATGGCCCAGCACCAGACTGGCTCCGGCATCGATCGACATGTGGGCGATCTGCATCTGCCTTGTGTTCGGCATGCGCGCATACTCCTCACCCCAATGGTAGGAGACGACAACATGGTCTGCCACGGCCCGTGCCTTCCTTATGTCCTGGACGATCATCTTCTCATCCATTGGCGCAACCCCGGGACTATCCAGGCCCGCACGAAAACTCCTTGGATAAGAATAAGTCCAGAATATATCCGCAAGCTCCGAGTAGCCCAAAAACGCAATCCTCACCCCGCCTGCGCTGACAATCGCAGGCGAACGCGCCTCATCTAGGTCGAACCCGCCGCCGCACACAGCTATCGAGCTGTCCGCCAATGCAGCAAGAGTCTCGGCAAAGGCGGCTTCATCGTAATCTAGCACATGATTGTTGGCGACAGTGACTACGTTCACCCCGGCCTTCGCAAGCTCCTGCGCAAACTTGGGATCAGACCTGAACCATATGCCCTTGCCCGGGATGGGTCTTCCGCCCACGGCAAGACTGGTCTCAAGATTGACGAACCCCGCATCTGCCGAAGAGAATATGGGGGCAACAGCACTGAGCGGCCAATCCGCCCCTCGGCGTTCGCAGACAGCCCTCACTCCCCTGTCGAATATGACATCGCCGGCGGCTGCAAGAGTGAACCGAGATTGCAGAGACTCGCAGGCCGTACGCTGCCAGACATCCTCGAGCCTAGATCCATCGCTGCAGGGATAGGCCGCCCGACCCTCCGAAAAGCGCAACCACGTACAATCAGGAGCGCACCCTGTACAGATCACGCATGAAGCCAGAACGGCCAAAAGCACCTCAAGCGCCGCGGCCCATCGAACCGCCAGATCGACCCGGCCGGTTCCGTCCGCTTTGTTCGAACCCCCGTTTCCCATCATAGAAACCGCCCCGCTATCTTGCGCCGCACCGCCCATCCCCTGAAGGCTCCCTCGACCTAAGCAGTGCGAGAGCGGCCCGCATGTCATCAGGCATCTTCTTCGCCTCGATCCTGACCCTCTCCCCAGTCGCAGGATGAGTAAACTCCACACTGCGGGCGTGAAGAGCCTGAGCCTCAAGACCCAGTTCGCCCGCAACACCTCCATAGACAGGATCACCTGCTACAGGCCTACCTATATACTTCATGTGGACCCGAATCTGGTGTGTTCGACCTGTCTCCAGCTCAATCCCGACCAGAGTATAGTCACCAAACCTCTCCAAAACAGTAAACCTAGTCACCGCCGGCCTTCC
>DUWJ01000075.1 GCA_012842765.1 Bacillota bacterium
CCGCCACTCAATCCACTGAAAACTCCGCCCGCACCCTCTGCATCATGGCCGCGATAAACCTGAACGACTGTTGGATGCGGAACATAGCCAGACTTCCTCAGCGCCGTGTAAAGGCACTGAGGCCGTGTACGGCAGTCCAGATCAAACCTGCAATGCTCGCGCCCTTTGCTCCTGAACAACTCCTCCGCCCTGCTGATGAAACCCTCAGGATCCGCTCCCCGAGGCAAATTGATCTGCCTGACATGGTTCGAATCTCGCATGTCGGGGCATATATCGGAAAGGACGGCTGCATACCCGTCTCCCCGCAATGCGTTGCATCCGAGGAATGCATATTCATCCTCCACTTCACAGATCCGGTTGGCAGGTTCATCACGCACGTTCAAAACCTTAACCCCCATGTCAACCCGGATCGGCCGAGCCTCGCCAACATTCTCCCATTATTCAGACGCGTTCGCCCCCGAAGCCCTAGGATAGACGAGCATAGCCGACTCTGCGCTCACTGCCGCCGACCTATGTGATGACTTGAGCCGATCTGGCACCACGTCCTTGCGGACGTGATCTTCGTATGTCTCGCGCTCCACGATCAAGTCCGACCAGCCATCCTTCACCAGCGCCATAGCGGGACGGAGATGTCGATTATAGTTGCTGGCCATGGAGTAATTGTAAGCGCCGGTGCAGAATATAGCCAGTATATCGCCGACTTCCACATCCGGTAGCGCAATATCCCATGCCAACATGTCGCCTGACTCGCAACAATTTCCCGCAATCGACACCTCGCATGTGGGAGGCCGATCGGCCTTGTTTGCCAGGACTGCATCGTATTCTGCCTGGTAAAGTGCAACCCGGGGATTGTCGGCCATTCCGCCGTCTACAGTTACATATGTCCGCACGCCTTCTATGTGCTTGACCGCATTTACCGTGTAAAGAGTAGTCCCGGCTTCGCCTACGATGGCCCTTCCTGGTTCCATCAGCAATGTGGGAAGAGGCAAGCACCGCTCTTCAGCCGCCTTGAGCAACGCGGGCGCAATCGCCTCGGCGAGATCCGCCACGCTCAGAGGATCATCACCGCCTGTGTACCGTACTCCTAGGCCGCCTCCGATATCCAGTTCTTCCATGATAAAGCCCGTTGCGTCACAAGCTTCCCGCGCAAAATCCATCATTACCTCTATCGCGTGGAGAAAAGGCTCAGTCTCGAATATTTGAGAGCCCACGTGGCAGTGGAGCCCCGTCAGCTTCACGTTCCTCAGTTCCTTAGCGTATTTAACTGCCCGAAGAGCGTCGCCGTTGGGTATGGCGATTCCAAACTTCGAATCTATCTGCCCGGTCTTTATGTATTCGTGAGTGTGCGCCTCGATTCCCGGGGTCAATCTGAGGATCACATCGGCCACAAGCCCTTTGGCATTCGCCAACAGGTCTATGAGGCGGAGTTCATCCATGTTGTCAACAACAAAACGGCAAATCCCTGCAGAAAGGGCGAAATCGATCTCGCTCAGTGTCTTGCTGTTGCCGTGGAAGTATATGCGGTCAGGCGGACAACCGGCAGAAAGAGCTGTATACAATTCGCCGCCGGAACAGACATCGAGAGACAATCCCTCTTCGGCAACTATCATCGCAATAGCCTTCGTCATCAGTGCTTTGCTTGCATACAATATCCGAACCCGTGGATACCTGGACTCGAACTCACGGCGATGAGCACGGCAAGCGTTGCGCACCGCCATTTCGTCTACGACGTAAAGCGGAGTGCCGTAGCGCCTGGCCAAAGCCACTGCGTCACACCCTCCTATTGTCAAGTGTCCTTTGCCGTTTGCCTCGATGTTATCATATCTGTTATAGGTCAACTGCTGCACTCTCCCGTCGGCGCCACTGTAATAGCTCCAGCTAAATTAGGTTAACACTAACATATGCGACGCGTTGTTGCAAGAGTATTTTGCGAAGCCCGCGTTTGTTGTCTGTGTTTAAAGACAAAGTCTGTGCCCCACGGCAGAGTAAACTAACAGCCCACGGGAAGGATAACCCGAGTTTGCCTTGAATTTTCTCAATAGCCTATCACGCAACTGTAGGCAAGGAGGAATGTTGGCTTGGTTCATAATTTTGCATGGAAAGGGATTGTCGAGGGCTTCTATGGGAAACCATGGACCCATAAACAGCGCCTTGACATGATATCCTTCATATCGGAGGTAGGCATGAACGCCTACATGTACGCCCCGAAGGACGACCCCTATCACAGGGAAAACTGGCGCAATCCATATCCTTCGAGAAAATTAGAGAGCCTGCGTGAACTGGCGTCCCACGCCAAATCGCATGGCATCTCCTTTGTATTCGCGGTGAGCCCGGGAATGTCAGTTCGATATTCCGACAAGCGCGATATCGACGCCTTCATGCAGAAGCTGAAGGCCCTTTACGGAGCAGGCGTCCGCGATTTTGCGATCCTCTATGACGATATTCCAAATGCTCTCTCCAACGAGGCTGATCGCGAGAAATTCCCGAACTTGGCCTCTGCCCAGGTCTGCTTCGCCAATTCCGTTTGGGAGCGACTCAAGAAGTGGTCCGGAGACAACACGCTCATGGTCTGTCCCACTCAGTACAACGGCGATTACAACACCGAATATGTTCTGGGAATCGGCGCTGGACTACATCAAGACATAGACATCATGTGGACAGGACCGGACGTTTGCTCCCGCGAGCTCACTTACGAGTATACGCAGGCGGTAACAGCAGCCTTGATGCGCCCAGTAGTCTACTGGGACAACTATCCCGTGAACGATGCGGGGATGAGAGGCGAACTCCATATCGGCCCATACACCGGCAGAGATCGAAGACTGCCTGAAGTATGCCGTGGATTTTTCCTCAATCCGATGAATCAGGCAGAAGCGTCGAAGATCGCCCTAGGCGCGGCCGCATCTTATCTTCGCAATCCCGAAGGATACGACCCGCAGGCGGCTTGGGAGGCTGCAGCTGTGAGGGTATTGGGAGAGGATGCTTTGGAGGCGATCACCACTTTTGCGGATGCATGCGCCATCAGTCCATTGCATCCCGAGGATCCTCCGATGCTCAAAGAAGCCGTAGATCGGGCCGTGGAACGCGCCACTGAGAATTTTCAAGAGGGAGCCGGAATCCTTTCCGCATACATGCTCAAAATGAAGGCGTCTGCGGAGTTGCTGCGCACAAACCCAAACACGAAGTTCGTTGAGGAAGCCCGTCCGTGGCTGGAAGAATACGTTCGGTGGACAGACATCGGTATGCATATAGCAGAAACCGTCGAAAAATCCGGAGCCTATCTTGTATCATCGGCGTCATCCGGACGTCGCGGTTTCTCGCTGCACGCGTTGCCAATAGTCTCTGCCAGACGCAAGCTGTCGAGAATGATGTCGGATGCCGTGAATTTCAAGACCAGGGTGTGCGGGGATGTCCTGCTCCAGCTCGGTCGCGACCTGTTGAGGCAATTGCAATGACCTCGGATGCCGACACAGGCGCACCGGGCTGCGCTGCGCCTTCACCCGAAAGCAGACCTGGTGAGGCATCTTGCATGATCTAGGCTTTGGGCATCAGGCGCGGCGCGGTTCTTCTACCGCAAAAAGAAAGATACAGACGGCTGCTATCCCGGCTGCGAGCGATATGGAGAACATCGCCGGAAATCCTGCAATGTCGGAGATGTATCCTCCAAGGATTGGTGCGCCAGTCCTGAACGGGGCAAGCAGCATCCAGGAAAACGCGGTGTACATTGGCACATCAGTGTGGGTGGGCGCAAACTCGGCAAGGATGAGATTGTGGCTCACCGCTATTCCGCTCATTCCGATGTTGGCGAACACTACCGCCGGGTACATCTCCGTCACGTTGTTGGCGGCAAGGGCGAGCGCTGCGCCACATGCGAAACAGGCTGCCGTAATCTCCAGGCTCAGTTTGTGTCCCTCTCTATCGGCTATCCAGCCCAATGCGGGCATGCCTACGATAGTGGCCCCGACAGCGAAAGCTGTTAGCCTTCCAACATCTCTCGTGCCTGCTCCGAAAAGTCTGACCGCGTATGTCGAGTAGAACGATGTCGCCGACATGGCAAAGGCCATCACGGCCAAGGCTGCGATCGTCCAGACGTAGGCTCTGTCCTCCCGCACCTCGTAAGATGCAGCGGCAATATACTCCTTGA
>DUWJ01000422.1 GCA_012842765.1 Bacillota bacterium
ATGTTGGCCGAGCGGGACCTGTTGCCTGTGAGATAACGTGATATTTTTCACAATCAGGCGCATAATGATATATGTAAGGTCGCGATTGAGCGATTCGAGATTGAGTGTACAGGCAAATGTCTGCAGTTTTTATGGAAGGAGACATTTTACATGGAGAAGAAGCAAGTTGCAGCGGAACTCGATAGGATTTTACGTCTTGACACCAAGCCAGTGGGGATCAAACTATACAAAAATCAGGAGGATCTCCCGAGGAAGCCTTTTAACTTCAAGCTAAACTTGTGCCAGTTGGTTGCCATGGCCCGTTACCAGGGAAAGACGAACTCCGGTACACCGGACAAGATGATTTGTGCCATGGGCGCGGCCTGTGTAGGGCTTATTGACACCCCTGAAGCCATCTCATCAGGCAAGGCTGCTGTCGGCGCATACGTGAAGGATCAGACAGCAGGCAAGACCTTCATGGACAACACCTTCAAGATAGGGGATACCGGCAAGAGATACGATGGGATTCTCGTAGGGGCTCTCGAGAGCATGGAAGAGGATCCTGATGTGGTCGTAGTGTATGTCAATCCAGCTCAGGCTATGAGGTTGATCCATGCATGTGCATACGAGACTGGCGAGAAGATTACTGCAGACACCGTGGCGGAAGCGGCCCTTTGCTCCTGCATCGGCTATGCAGTGGCAAACGACAAGCCGGTAGTTGGATTCCCGTGCGCCGGTGACAGGATCTTCGGAGGAACGCAGACCCATGAAGTAGTGTTTGTGGCGCCATACCCGTTGGTCAGAGAGAAGCTGGTAGAGAACCTGGAGCGCACGGCTGAGGGCGGCTTCTCAGTCTATCCTGTGCCCCCGAACATGTTTTGGACACCAACAATGCCTCCGACATACACCATTGGGCCGGAAGATCTGTAGAAGCGGAAAACCGGACAGAGGCGAGCGCAGAACTGAGGGGACGGGCATCCCGCCCCCTGTTTCTTTGCTTCTGCGTTTTCCCATTCCAGCCAGAGACGTGCTATAAAAGGCAAGACAATATCTGCATCTGCGCAAATGCCCGCCTTTCTTCCTACCCTTGAATATTGAGAGGCTAAGATCTTTCAGCTTCGGGCCCTGCGTACAGGGCTTGCTTAATCACAGAGCATCCTGTTGCGCAGGGCCAGGCCGGTTGTAGTCTCGGTCCCGTCATCCGTCAGCTCCTGCAGATAGGGGACTTGGTTTGTAATCCGGTGAACTAGGCGTCGAGCTATCGCTCCCTTGGTGACCATGGCCTCTCCGGGTCTTGTGCATTGGCAGCCGTAGCCGAGCCCGGGGCAGACGAGGCGACAGTGTGCCTGCCGCCCCCTAGCCTTGACCTTGTTACTCGGGATAATCAGGTAACGGTGCGGGAAGGGGACAAGCACAGCGAGAGGATTCTGCTTTTGTCTGCGCCAATCTTGCTTCCAAGAAGTCGCTTATCCACTTATCGTCGAGCTTGCCATCGGGTTCGCTGAGAACCTGGTAGCTTCGGGATGACAGGTGGGTTTTGAAATACTCAACAGCTATTTTCATTGCGGTAGCTGCATCTTCTTTTGAAAGCTTGCCGTCTGCAGAAGATGCCTTTATGGCATCGACGAATACTTGGTTTGTTGCCTGAACGGCATCAATGCCAACCTTTTCTGCTTCCGAGAGCGCTGACTGGATTAGTCCTCGCGCTGCATCATTCTCCACCCGCCTTGCTTGCTCCTGAAGGTACTTGGAAAGGCCGCTCAAGAACAACACAACAAGGGCTGTCGCAGCCCACAATAGTATCG
>DUWJ01000423.1 GCA_012842765.1 Bacillota bacterium
ACAAAATCGGGCTGGACCGCCCGGATGATAGCAAAGCACAGGCCGAAGACCCCGATCGTGGCTGTCGCAACCGACGAACAGACTGCAAGGATTCTCAACCTTGTCTGGGGAGTATACCCCGTGCAAGGTCACGATATTGCAACGACAGACGAGATGATCTCGACCGCTGTCGCCAAGGCACAGGAAGCCGGATTCGTTCGCGAGGGCGACACTGTGATCATCACGGCAGGCGTCCCGGTGGGCATGTCAGGAACCACAAACCTGATAAAGGTCCACGAGATAACAGGGTAAAAAAAAGGGGCTCCGAAGTGCAATCTGCCTAGCAGAGGCGTTGCCGTAAGCGCAGCGACGAATCGCTAACCTGCCAGGACAACAGACTGCCGTTCGGAGCCCTCTTAAGATGTCTTTAGGCTTTCAGCCTGTGTACAGGCTACGCCCCATCCATACCGCTGGGGCTGGTCAAATGGCTAAACGACAGCACGTGGTCGAGCTGTTCTTCCGAAAGCAAGCCCCGTTCCAGCACGATGTTTCTTACCGTCTTCCCAGTGGCCTGCGCCTCCTTGGCCACGTCGCAAGCTACCTGGTAAGTCAGGTACGGAACCAATGCAGTCACTACTCCGACATTGGTCTCAACCATGTTAAGGCAGCGTTCCCTGTTCACCTCGATGCCAACCACGCACTTATCCGCGAAGGTTCTCGCCGCGTTGCCCAGAATGTCCGCAGATTGCAAGAGATTGAAGAGCAGCACAGGCATGAATACATTGAGTTCAAGCTGGCCTGCCTGGGCAGCCATAGTGACCGATAGATCATTTCCTATGATCTGAAATGCGACTTGGTTCACAACCTCAGGTATCACAGGGTTAACTTTCGCCGGCATTATTGATGAACCCGGTTGAACAGGAGGAAGCAACAGTTCATGAAGGCCGGCTATAGGTCCGGAGGCCAAGAGCCTCATATCATTCGCTATCTTGCAGAGATTGACCGCGCACACCTTCATGCACGACGAAAGATTGGCGAATACGTCCACGTTCTGAGTGCAATCCACCAAGTCTTCCGCAGTTTGGAGAGGATAACCGCTTATCTTCGAGAGTTCCTCGCAGACAAGATGAATGAACCTTATATCCACATTGAGCCCAGTGCCTACCGCCGTTCCGCCCAGGTTGATGATGTGAAGACCTTCACTGGCCGCTTCGATCCGCGCAATGTCGCGCCTCAGTGCCTTCGCCCAAGCCCCAAATTCCTGCCCTGCGGTGATAGGCACCGCATCCTGCAAGTGGGTCCTCCCCATCTTTACAACGTCTTTGAACTCTTCGGACTTCGCCTCGAGCGCGCACGCAAGAGCGTCCAGTCCTTCAATTGTCCCTTCAAGCTGTGTAAGCAGAGCAATCCGCGCCCCCGTGGGCACCGCATCATTCGTAGACTGCCCCATATTGACATGGTTCAAAGGGCTCACTAAAGAGTAATCGCCCTTTACCCCGCCGAGGATCTCTATGGCTCTGTTTGCAAGAACCTCGTTTACATTCATGTTGATCGATGTTCCAGCTCCGCCTTGGATTGGGTCAAGCATGAAACTGCTGTCGAGCTTCCCAGCCAAAGCGTCGTCGGCGGCCTCAGCTATAGCCTGCCCGATTCGGCTCGGGATCTGGCCCAACTTGCTGTGGGCAAGAGCCGTCGCCTTCTTAACCATGATCAACCCACGAATAAGTGCCGGGTGAACCGAAAGCCCTGTGATCTGAAAGTTTTCTTGCCCGCGAAGAGTCTGTATCCCGTAGTACGCGTCGACCGGCACCTGCCTTTTCCCCAGCGAATCCGTTTCAATACGCATTTTGCCATCCGCAGATGTCCCTTGCTTCGACATGCCACTATCTGTGCCTGCATTCCCTGAAACAACCCTTGTATCACCATTGTCACTAACCACTGACATCCCTGACGCTCCCTATTAAGCATTTTCGGCAACCGGTCCGTCGCTTCAGCCAGCCCCCACCACCCACCCTCTCGATAACCACCGTTCTGTTTAAACAGGAGCGAGCCAGCTATCGGAC